>JBIPND010000144.1:0-6947 GCA_044374015.1 Luteolibacter sp.
GTCTTCCGTGAACACTGCGAGAATTCTGGAATTGTTCCTCGAAGGGCCTGTGCAGCTGGCCCCGCGCTTCGGCGCCACCACGATCCACCCCGAATCGGGCACCTTTTCATTCCGCTGAGCCACCTGACGTTCGGCCGGGCATACTGGCTCCGCGGCTCCGACAATCTCACCGACTGGACCGATTTGTGGAAAATCGACCAGGTCCTCCCGCTTCAGCACGTCGTGATTCCGCCCGCGCTGCTGAGTTCGCCTGCGTTTTTTCGGGTCGAAGAACGGTGATCCGGCTGTGCGGCGGCAGCTTGATATTCGTCGCCCTTGCGCCCGTCCCGGCAACCGTTTAGGAACGCCGCAACGAATTTCCCCATGGCAGCCGACTACACCGAAGACGACATCAAATCACTGGACTGGCGCGAACACATCCGCATGCGCCCCGGCATGTACATCGGCAAGCTCGGCGACGGCTCCTCGCCCGACGACGGCCTCTACATCCTGCTCAAGGAGGCGGTGGACAACTCGATCGACGAGCACATCATGGGCTACGGCAAGGAAGTGAAGGTGCAAATCGACGAGCAAGGCCGCGTCGAAGTGCGCGACTTCGGACGGGGGATTCCGCTCGGAAAACTCTTCGATTGTGCGGCGATGATCAACACCGGCGCGAAATACGACAGCGAGGCGTTCAAAAAATCCGTCGGCCTCAACGGCGTCGGGATCAAGGCGGTCAACGCGCTTTCCAACTTTTTCGAAATCCAAGCGTGGCGCGAGGGTGAGACCAAGGCGCTCGAATTTTCGAAAGGCCAGCTCACCCTGGACATGAAAAACCCGAAGCGCGACGACGGCCCTAACGGCACCCGCCTCGCCTTCGAACTCGACCGTTCGATTTTCCCGCCCAAGGCGAAATTCAAGGAGCAGTTCGTCGAGAAGATGTGCCGCTACTATTCCTATCTGAATCCGGCGCTGACCATCAATTTCAACGGCAAGAAGTTCCGCTCGAAGGACGGGTTGTTGGATTTGCTGCGCGAGGAAATGGAAAACGAGGCGCTCTATCCGCCGATCCATCTGGTCGGCAAGGATATCGAAATCGCCTTCACCCACACGCCCGAGAGCGGCGAGGAATACTATACTTTCGTCAACGGCCAAAACACCTCGCAGGGCGGCACCCACCTTGCCGCGTTCCGTGAGGCGCTGGTGATGGTCATCCGCGGCTTCTACAAAAAACAATACGAGCCGTCCGACATCCGCGCCGGCATCGAAGCCGCCGTTTGCGTTAGAATCATGGAGCCGGTGTTCGAATCGCAGACGAAAACCAAGCTCGGCTCCGCCGGCATCGCGCCGGATGGAGAATCACTGCGCACCTTCATCGGTAATTTCCTCAAGACCAATCTCGACAACTACCTCCACAAACACCCGCAGGTCGCCGAGGCGATCCAGAAGCGCATCCTCGCCGCCGAGCGCGAGCGCAAGGACCTCAAGGGCATCCAGAAACTCGCCCGCGAACGCTCGAAGCAGGCCAAGGTCCACAACAAAAAACTCCGCGACTGCCGCGTCCGCTACGACAGCAAACACAAGCGCCGCGAGGAATCCACGCTCTTCATCACCGAGGGTGACTCCGCCTCCGGCTCCATCACCAAGAGCCGCGACGTGGAAACCCAGGCCGTTTTCTCGCTGCGTGGCAAACCTCTCAACACCTACAGCCTGCCGCGCAAGATCGTTTATGAAAACGAGGAGTTCGCCCTGCTCCAGGCCGCGCTCAACATCGAGGACGGCATCGAATATTTGAGATATAACAAAGTCGTCATCGCCACCGATGCCGACGTGGATGGCATGCACATCCGGCTGCTGCTTCTAACATTCTTCCTCCAGTTCTTCCCGGAAATGATCCGCGATGGCCATCTGTTCATCCTGCAAACCCCGCTGTTCCGCGTCCGCAACAAGAAGGAAACCATCTATTGTTATGACGACGACGAGCGCAAAAAAGCCATGGCAAAACTCGGCAAAGCCGCCGAGATCACCCGCTTCAAAGGCCTCGGTGAAATCTCGCCCGACGAGTTCAGCTTCATGATCGGCCCCGACATGCGGCTCGACCCGGTCGAGTATGAAGAAGGCAAAGGCGTCAAGGAGTTGTTAGCCTTCTATATGGGCAAGAACACCCCCGACCGCCAGGACTTCATCATCGCCAACCTCCGCGAGGACGTGGACAAACAGATCGAAGTGGCGGTGGCGTGAATCAGTTCGAGGCCTCGGAGTGGACCGAGGCGCCGAAGTCGGTGTTCTTCATCCGCGTGGACTTTTCCGACCAGCCCGGCACCGTCGTCACCCAGGCGGCGCTCGATGAGGTGCTGAACACCAAGGTCGCGGACAGTTTCACCAAGATGTCCTATGGCAAAACCACCATCGCCGCCAAGGTCAGCTCCGCCACCGTGCGCATGCCCAAACCCAAGACCGACTATCTTCCCAGCAACAACGCCGCGCTCTACAACCCCAACCTAAAGGATGGTGGAGGGCGATTTACACCTCGCTGGACGGGACCACATGGACGCGTCGGCATTTTGCCGGAAGCGAGCTTGACGACGTTGCCCGCGCCGACGGCATTCACCTCGCGGTCGGCAAAGCCGGGAGGATCTTGCGCTCGACGGACTCGATCACCTGGACTGCGGTCACCTCGGGTATCACCCAAGACCTCGGCGGCGTCGCCTTTGGGGGGGCGGCTTTGTCGCGGTGGGCTCGGTGAGCACCGGCGGTTCGGTCGCGGTTCTGACATCTTCTAGCGGAGCGACATGGACCAACACCTCCGCCGGCGCTGGTTTGGTGAGCACGCAAGGATTTTACGACGTCGAGTTCTGCAACGACCGCTTCTTGGTGAGCGGTTGGTTTTCGAAAATCCGACATTCGACGAAGGGCGGGGCGACCTTCGCCAGCACCGAATCGGTGACCCGCCAGATTCCCGCATTCGCTTATGGGAATGGCATCGACCTTGCCGCCGACGTCACCGACGTCGACCTGCGCGTGGAATCATCCACGGACCTCGCCATCTGGACTTCGGGAGGCACGACGCTGGTCGAAGACAGCGCCAGCCAGCGGATTGTTAGGCTGACAGAGCCGGTGGGTGGCGCGTCTCGCGGTTTCCTGCGAGTCGTCTTCGAAGAGGGCGACTGATAGGATTGCTAGATCCATTGCCGAAACCTGATTGCGCGCGGGAACGTCATTCCGCGGTCCGGAGTTCAAGCTTTAGCTTGCCTCTTCAAGAGCACGGTAAACCGTGAACTCCGGACCGCTTTTTGGTGGCACACGGCCAAGGTGGATTCAGTAATTTGTTTGGCGAAGAGGCTCATCCCGGAGGATCGGAAGTCGCTGGAAAAGTTGAGGGGAGAATAATCCCAAACGAAAAACCCCGCCCGGAGGGACCGGACGGGGTTTGGGTGGAGGCAACCACCATGCAGATACTTATTGAGGAAGGATCAGGCGATAGAACTCCTTATCCTCGGTTTTCGGGAAAGTGGTTTCGATTTCGTCGAAGGTTTCCCAGCTGCCGAGGGTGGTGGATTTCTGAAGCGGGAGCCTCAGGGTGACATTGTCGCCTGTGGCCTGGATCAGCAGGTTGCCGGTGCCTCGCAGGTCCTGGATGGAACTGGCGGTGTAGAGGCTGAAGGCGGCCGGGTCTGAGGTGACATCGGTCTGACCGCCGGTCCGGGTGGCTCCGACTGCCGAGGCGAGGTCCGGCTGCGTGAGCATCAGGCTCGGGCTGCGGCCGATGGCCAGCATGCCGGGCGAGAACGCGTTGAGCGTCAGGACTTCATCGGCGGTGTAGGGCAGCACCTCGTCGGTGCGGACGGCCGTGCGCTGGATCCGCAGGTCGGACGCGGCGGTGGTATCCGCCGTGTCGTAGGCCGTTTCCTCGGTCGGGTGGTTCGCGGTGAGGAACGCGGCGAGGGTTTCCTGCTCGCCGATGGGATTTCCGGGCAATTGCGGGGCCTCGGTGAAGTTGGTTCCTTCATTCAGCAACGGGCCGAGCGTGTTGTCGGCTAGCAGATACTGGAAGTTGTCACCGTTTTCCTTCATCGGATAGCCGTCGCCGTTGTTGGCGAGGAAATTGAGGGTCACGACCTTGATCACCGCCGGAGCGTTGGAAACCACCGCGCCGTTCTGATAGATCGCGGCCGCTGGCAGGCCGTCCTCGCCGATGAGCGAGATGGTTAGAACGCGCGCGTTCGCGGGAAGCGTCTCATCCCAGGCGAAGGCGACGCCGCCGATCTGCGGGAAGCGGCCTTGGTTCGGCCAGGCGGAGACACCGTGCTCGAGGATGGCCTTGAGGCCGACGGGCGTGGTGTCAAAGGCGATGAGGCGGTTGTTGAAACGCAGGGCGTTTTCGATATCGAGCTGGGAGACGCCGCCTTCAGGCTTGCCGACCGCCGGATTCGCTGGCGGCGGAAGTTTGAGGGAGCTGCCACCGGCGCTGGACACCGCGCCGATCTGGGCGCGGATGCCACCGCCGTTTTTCAACGAAACGATGGGAGCCGTGCCGCCGATGATGCTGCGGAGTGCGTTCATGTTCGCATCCGCGGTGATGTCGCCGAGGTTGGTTTCCTCGCTGCGGACGAACGAACGCTCGCCTTCCAGATAGACGTTGGTGATGCCGTAAACGGTGCCGTCCTTGAGGCTGATGACGCCTTGCACGGCATCGGTGATGGCTTTTACCTTCGCACCCTTGGTGCCGGGGGCGAAGGCGGTGGTTGCTAGATCGACTTCAGCGACTCCCCATGCGGCGGCGACGTTGGCGGCGGTGGAGGCATAGGCTCCGTTTTCCGCCACGCGGTCGGTTAGCGCGGGAGCGATGATTTGGCCGAAGGCATCGAAGTCCACCACGAGGCGACCGAGATAGGTGAACTCGTTGTCGGTGTTGACGATGAGTGTCGGCTTGCCGTCGGTGCCGGCGGTGACCAGCGGATAGGTGCCTGCGAAATTTGCGGCGTGGCCCGGGAAGGCGACGGCTACGTCATCCGCATCACCGAGACTCGTGTTAGATCCGGCGGCGAGGATGATGTCCACTCCGTTCAACTTGGTCGCCAGCGATTGTTCGTTGGTGAGCTGCTGGAGGTGGGCAAGCAGCACGATCTTGTTCACTCCCTCGGCGGCGAGTTCGTCGATGTAGGGCTGGATCTGGCTGGCGAGCAGGTCCATGTCATCAACTTCGCCATTCGGACCCGGGCCGGTGGGGAAACCTTTGATCTCGGTGCCGCTGGGCGAGGAGATGGTTTCGATGAGCTGGGTGGTCACGCCGACAAGCCCGATTTTCTGGCCACCCTTGGTGATGACGGCGGTGGGGACGAGCTTGGTTTTGTTAGCGGACGCTTCCGGGACTGAGGTGGCCGTTCCGTCCAGTGGCACATTCGCAAACCGGCCGAGAGCGGCGCTGTCGGCCGAGTAGTCGAGGTTCAGCGAGATATGTGGAAACTGCGCGCCGATCCATGCCCCATCCGGGCGGATCGCATCGGTGAAGACGGCGGTTCCGAGGTCCCACTCGTGGTTCCCAATGGCGGAAGCCTCGACGCCGATCTCATTGTGGATCGCGATGTCCGGGCGGGCGAAGGCGGTTTTCCCGATGGAGGAAATCGCATTGAGCGCCGGGTCCGTCCCCGCGCTGAGGAAGGGGCTGGGGATGAAATTGTCACCACCGGCGAGGATCAGCGTGTTCGGATAGGTGCCGTCGAAGGCATCCACCAGGGCGGCGAGATTCGGCGCGGTCTGCGGGGCTAACAGTCCGGCCTCGGCATCGGCGAGGTGGAGGACTTGCAGCGTGTAGGGAGCGACCGAGTAGAAGGTGAGCGTGTTGCTCGTTTCATTGGTGACCGCGATCATCGGCTGGCCGATGGGGGAATCGGCTTTGGAGATGAAGGTAATGGCTTCGGGGTTGGCGTCGGTGGCGTTGGCGGCCAATCCGGCGTAGGTGACCGCGGCGGGATTGGTGACATCGAACGCCGCCACGCTGCGGGCGCGCTCGAGGGCGACGAAGGCATAGGTGCGTCCGTCGATCTCGCCGATGGTCACGCCTTCGGGCTCGATGCTTTTGTTATCGGAGCGGCCATCGTCAAAGAAGGGCGAGCCGAGGGCTGCGATTTTCTGATCCAGCAGATCGCCGCTGTCCCAGACGCGGCTTCCGTTGGCGTCGAGGATCGAGATCGAGCGTCCGCCGTAGGAGAGGATGCGGTCGATGTCGCCGTCGCCATCGATGTCGCCACGGAGGCCGGGGGCGTTGGAAACGGTGAGGCGTCCGAGGTTGGTGTTGGCCTTGAGCGCGGCGGCGTTGGGAAACACGGTGGGATCCAGGGTATAGCCGGCGTTGGCGACGGTGGTGGTTTCGGTCATGAAATCATTCCGGTCGTCGCCTTCGTTGGCGGTGATATAATAGGTTTGTCCATTCGCGCTGAAGGAAGCGATGGCATCCGGCATGTACATCCCGAACACCGGCTGGCCGGTGGCGAGATTGGCTCCGCCGTCCTGGTCGCTGAAATCGGCGAGCAGGGTGCTGTAGTCCTTTTCGCCGAGCGGCACGATGGCGGTGAAGGTGGCACTGGCGATATCCAACAGGGCGACCGCGTTGGCTTCCTGGAGAACGACCATGGCCTTGGTGCCATCCGGGGAAACGGCGACGTATTCGGGTTCGAAGTCCAAGGATGGCAGCTTGAGCACGCCGGGGCTTGCCTCGAAGATCCGGACGCCAGCGGCCTTGAGCGCGGCGGCCTGGGCATCGAAGGATGCGAAACCGACGATGTTGGCGATGGGTGCGCTGAAGTCCGTGACATCAATGATGGTCACCGAGCCAGGAGCCGGATCGGTGCCGTCAGTGAGCATTTCGCCTTCATCGGCGGTGAGCACCTTGGTGCCGTCCGGGGTGAAGGTTAGGTTGTCTGGCAGCACGCCGACTTGTACTTTGCTGATGAAGGAACCATTCG
>JBIPND010000640.1:0-2873 GCA_044374015.1 Luteolibacter sp.
ATCCAAGGCCAACTCGTCGCCAGTTCCACGTCTCACGCCGAAAAACTGTTCGATGTCACCGAGTTCCTGCGCCAGCAGGCGGATCGCAAAGCCTCGTTCCTGATCACCCAGGACCCGCGCTGGGACGTGGCGCTGCCCTCGTTAGAGATCGGTGACACCCAGCCGGGTGGCATTGAAATCCAAGCCACCGAGGGTTCCACCGCGAACCATCCCGGCCCGCAATTGAAACTTGTCCGCCTCAAAGACAGCGACGGCGACGGCATCAGCGACCAGGCGGAAACCACGGTCTTCTTCACGAATCCAAACTTGGTCAACGGCACCGATCCGCTCAATTGGCAACCCGCAGTGACCATCACCAGTCCCGCTGAGGGAGGCCAATTCGCCTATGGAAAAGCGATCCCATTCACCGTCGAGGTGCAACCGGCCGGCAACAACCCGATGATCGCCAGCGTGGCCTTTTATGACGGAGAGACCTTGCTCGGCACCGACACCACGGCACCCTACGCGATCACGATCAAGCCGGGTGGCGGAGCGCATTTCCTCAAGGCGATTGCCACCGATTCCAACGGCATCACCGGAACCAGTGCCATCGTTCGGATCGATGTCGCTAACCCTCCACCGCCTGTTGATCTTCTGAGATGGAATATCACCGAAAATACCATCGTGGAGGGAAGCGGGATCGCCTCCCCGGCAGTGCCAGGAGTGAGTGGCAGCGATCTCCGGGGCGGGGGGGGGCAGGGAAATTCCGGCTCGCCGGCCAACACCTGGAATCGAACATTCAGCACCACCACGGATTTCAATGTCGCTCAGACCGCGGGCAATTATTTCTCGTTTGCCACCACCGCCGCCGCTGGATTCTCGGTGAGGATCTATGGGATCGCCGGGTTGAGCCTATCAAGAACCGACACCGGTCCCGCGTCCGCCGGCTTGTTTTACAGCACGGATGGCGGCACCACCTTCACCCAAACCGGCAGCACCTTCAATGTCGGCACCGGCTTGGCATCCGCGGCCGCCGCCTTCGCTTCGACGATGGCGCAAACCCCGCTCCTGATGGGCGAGGGGACCACCATCCACTGGCGGTTGGTGGTTTTCGGTGCCGGTGGCAGACTGGGGATCGGCAAGGTGACCGGCCCGGATTTCACGCTGATGGGAGCCTCGATTCCGAACCATTACGCCGCATGGGCAAGCGCCAACGGTATCCCCGGCCAGGCCGCCTCCGCTGACTTTGACAAAGATGGAATCGCCAATCTGGTGGAGTATGCGCTCGGCCTCGATCCCACACTATCCAGCGGCCAGCCAGGCATATTCAGCGGCGGAGTTCTCAGCTTCAGCAAGGGCGAGGTCGCAGGCGCCAACGGCGACGTGAACTATCAGATCGAAGCATCAACCGACCTCGCCGGGTGGAATCCGGTGACGGCCACCGTGGACGATGATGGCACCATTTCCTCCGCCTTGCCTCCCGGTGAAACCCGGAAATTCCTCCGGCTCAGGATCACCCTGGTTCCCTAACCCATCATTGATTGTGCATCCATCATCCTCTTTTAAACGCGATCCGTCGATGACGGTGCCCGGAAAATTCGCGGAAATCAAATCATTTTCCCCAGCAGGCGTGCGCGGCTTCGCATTGGTCGTCACGCTCTCCTTGATGATTTTGCTAACCGTTCTGGCGGTGGGCTTGCTGTCGCTTTCCGCGGTGGAATTGCGCGCGACCGCCCAAGGCCAGGCGATGGCGGTGGCACGCGCCAACGCCCGGCTGTCCCTGATGCTGGCGTTGGGAGACCTGCAGCGCACGATGGGGCCCGATGGGCGCATCTCCGTGCCTGCGGAGCAATCGCTGCCCGCCGCCGGAGCCGATGCCAGTCCGCACCGGCAGTGGACCGGAGTGTATGAGGCGTGGGATGCCGACCAAGGGCTCGACGTCCGCCCGGCCCCCAAGTTCATCCAATGGCTCAGCAGTTCCGCCAGCCCTTCGGATGTGGGTGATCGTGCCTTTGCGGACTCGCAGAAAACCGGAGAGATTGCTATGGTCGGAGCCGGCACGTTAGGAAGCCAGGCCCCGTCCGCGGCGGGGAGGGTCACGAGTCCGTCTCTATCGATAGTGGTCGCCCAACAACGCGGGAAACTCGCTTGGTGGGTAGCAGATGAGTCGATGAAAGCTCATGTGGTATCCGGTTCGCCGCGGCCGGCATTTGCGAGCGGAGCCATGGCAGATGCCTTGTTAGGTGCGAACTCCGGCATCGCCGCCAATGCCGCCGGACTCGCGGCACTTGGTGAGATTCCTGTCGATGACCCGAAACGGGCGGGCTACTTGAGCAGCGCTCAGTTCGCTCTGAAAAACCCCAATGCCGGTTCGCTCTTCCACGACGTCACCGCATTCAGCCGTGGCTTGGCGGTCGATGTCACCCGCCGCCGCTTCAAGTTCGATTTTTCCTGCCTCGCGCTGCTGGACCGCAGCCAGGTCGAGAACCTCCCGCTCTACAAGGCCGATGCTTCGGTGAACCGCTTTGCGATTGGCAGCGGGGGGATAGCCAATGACAGCAGTTTCACCATTTTCAACGGCGATCCGGCGGCGATGGTGAATCGTTTCGGTGATCCCGCCCATCAGCCGGGCATTCACCTTGAGGAGTTATGGACTCATGCCAATGTGTATCGCAATCTCACTTGGAACGGCGGTGTCCCCAGCCTGCGAATGATGAGTGGTGCCGAGAGCTCGCCGGCGGATTTTCGCCATCGCGCGCTATCCGATCCCTGGTTCTCCTACACCAAGCCGGTGTTCGCTGCCCTGCAGTTCGTGATTTCATTCGTTTCGAAACCTGCCACTGCGGCGGGGAAATTCAACATGCAGTTGCAAATGGATGTTCTGGCGAAGGTCT
>JBIPND010000641.1:0-2872 GCA_044374015.1 Luteolibacter sp.
CGGAAGGTGACTCTTTTAGCAAGCGGCAGGTTGGTATACGTATAACTGTAGAGAAACCCCTCGTTGACAATCAGCGGCAGTTGGTGGTGCTCGTTATAGCCATTGATAAAGAGCAGCGAGGCGGTGGGGGTGCCGGTCTTGGTCCGGGTGACCGCCACGTTGGGCCGGGGGCGGTCCGGGTTGTCCTCCACCACCAGCGCGAACTTGCGGTCGCTGCGATACATTCTTGTCCAGTTGGACGGTTGATGTTCATCGCCGATGCGCAGGAACGGGTGGTTGGAAACCATCGAGGTGTTGGCTTTTCCGGATAGGGATCCATCGACGTCGCGCAGCACGATCGACCAGAAGCGCGGATGGGCGGGGTGGTTGGCATGGGCATCGGCCGGCTGGGGAATGTCGAAATCGGTCATTTCCGCGCGGACGGTGCCGGTGTGGTCGGTGGTGATGCCGTGGAACTTGTGATTGACGTGTTTGGTGGCGGCTCCGGTGTTTTGGATGAAATTGGCATTGCTGGCGTTCCAGCCGACGAAATGGCAATTGCGCACGGTGCCGGCGCCGTCGTAGGCGCGGTAGAGCATGCGGGTTCCGCTCAACAGCCCCTCGTTCGAGTTGGCGACGAACACCGAATCCTCGGTGATGTTATAAGTCGCGAGCATGAGCGCGGTGCGGTTGTCCACGAACACATTGTTTCGATAGATCACATTATCCTGCGGCCCGCCACTGCCGATGCCCGCATAGATGGCGGTGTCATTGGCATACCAGGTGCAGTTTTCCATCACGTGGGGAGTCGCATTGTCCCAACCGGCGTTGAGGACGATCGCGTGGCTCTGGGAGAGCTGGTCGAAGATATCAAAACCATTCATGCAACTGTGCGCCGAGTTTCCCGAAAACCTGCCGAGCGGCTGCTGGTGGGGTTTGAGCCCGGTATAGTAGGGAAGATTCTTCGATGGCACCAGCGGCGAGGTCGGCATGAGAAACCAAAAGCCCGTCCCCTGGGTTCCCGCGGCGACGTTGTCCTCGAAGATGTTGTTCGGGTTGGTGATCCAGTAACTGGACGGGGTACGGTTCTGGACTTCGTTGTGCGAGTTGTCCGAAGGGGTCACTTCCTCGCCGGCGGCCGGGCGTTTGCTCAGCAGCACCACGTTTTTCCGGATCACGTTGAAGCGTTCCGCGCCGTCCTCCAGGAAGAGCCCATGGCCGATGTGGTCATAACAGAAGTTGTTCTCCACGGTGGCGTAGTCGGTGCCATGGATCGTGATCGCCCGGTTGAAGGACTGATGGATGGAGCTGTCGCTGAAATACTGGCCAGCCCCCTGATTGATGCACAGGTGCCAGTGGAACGGATAGCGGGCGAGCAGGCTTTTCTGTCCGCACCGCGCGATTTCCACGCCCTTGATGGTGGCAATGCCGGCGGGATGGGTGACCGAATTGATCGTCATCGGGCCGTGGATCATCACATGCGCGCCGAATCCCGCGTTCACGTGGCCGGTGGTGACCGAGTCGGCGGCTCCCTGGATGAGGATGTTGCGCGTCAGCAAGCCGACCTCCGCCCGCAGATCCGCGGTCCACACCTTGCCATCCGCCGCGCGGGTGTAGGTCTTGGTTTTTCCGGAATGGGGAAATGCCAGCGAGGTCTTCAAATTCACGGTGCGGCCATCCGCGCTCACGCTATTGATCTCGCGTTTCTCCGCCTCATTCCAGTTGGTGCGGCTGGAGGCGATGACGATGAACTCGCCGGCGCGCCAATCGACCGGCTCCGCCATGGTGATCGAGGTGGCTCCGGCAGCGGCGGAGGCACCCAGCCGGGTCCATTCCATGCGATCCTCGCCATGCAGTGAGAGCGTGCCACCCATCAGCGCCAGCAACGCGCGCGCTCCCATGCTGTGGGCGTGGCCGGCGGGGAGATATTCCTCGGTCCGGTCGCCCTTGAGGGTGAGCGTGAGTTTTCCGGTGAAGCGGTTATGATCGGTGCCCGCTAACAACTTCGCGCCCATGCCTTCCACGATCAGCGAATCGCATGTTAGAGCGATGTTCATCGGGGCGACGTGCAGCTGTCCGCGGACAAACAGATCGCCGCACTCGACATTCCGGTCGAGGGTCACGGTGGTCCCGGCGGCGATTGTTAGATCCGCCTCCGCCCCGGTCGGCAGGGCACCGCCCCAGGTCGCGGGATCACTCCACGCGCCGGACTGGACGGAAACATTGCCGGCGTGGGCCGCGACGAGCATCCACAGGCCGGCCAGGCCCGCAGCCAGATAGAATGGCAGGCGGACGCGGCGCGGGGGCATCGGATTTCGGGCGTGGGACGGCATTTGAGGGAAGTGATACGTTAGGGGGGATCACCAGCTGTTTTCCGTCCAGGCGTTGACCGCATCGACGACGACCCGGGTGTTGGGTGCGGTGGTGGCGGTGCCTTGGTTGCCATCAAGATCACACGCGACCACTGGGATTTTTTGGGTTTCATGGGATGTTTCAGGTTTTTGTTTGGGGGGAAAACGGCGGCAGATCGCGTAGCCAAGTGGCCCCGCGAGTGTTTCTCTAAACGGCTCCGCGCGGAGGCCGGGTGATCGGGTCTGAAATGGGTTTTGACGAAGCCACGAATTGAGGAGGATACCATGAGCTTACATGGACGCCATCATCCGCAGGGATGATTTTTGTCAGGCCCCTTTGGACTGCGGTGGGAAGCGATAGCGCCACACCGCTTTGGATGATTCATCAACCCCGGCACCTTGGGCTTCGCGAAGAATCCAAAGCGGTGTCGCCGCTGCGCTGTGCCACCGCAGTCCATGCAGTGGCGGCCCCTTGGACTGCGGTGGGAAGCGAAGCGCCACACCGCTTTGGATGATTGAGCAGCCCCGGCACCTTGGGCTTC
>JBIPND010000642.1:0-2858 GCA_044374015.1 Luteolibacter sp.
GAATGAGAAATGTGGATAAAGATCAGGGCGCGGGCCACCGGAGCCCATCAAGGAGGGGCGGACTCCGGCCGCCCAGGCCGATGGGGAGCCCATGAGGAGAGAGAAGCGCTTTTCATGATCCGCTCATGGGCATGGGCGGCCGGAGTCCGCCCCTCCATAGGTCAAGCTTTCCAGGCCGTCCGCCCAGAGATCGAGCAATTTCTCCGCCGCGCGACCTTCCACCTCCAACCGCAGGTCGGGCAGCTGATAGGCGGCGGCCATCAGGCATTCGCCTTGGAATTCGTGGAGGCGGATGGACTCGGCAAGGTTTTCGGGGTCCGCGGTGTGGACCAGGGTGCCGCGTTCGGTCATGATCACGCTGGCCCACGGGCTGAGGGTCGCGTCGATGACTTCGGCCGGCAACTCGTAGGGAGCGAGGGTTTCGATGTCGCGCAAGGCGAGCAGGCGCGCGCGGAAATCCTGGAGTTGATCGGCCAAAGGGCGGTGATTCGCCCGGTGGATCACGAGTGGCAGCGTGTTCATGCAAAATCCGGCGGTGCCGGCTTGGGGCGCGCCGCAGCGCACTTGTTCGACGGCTACGGCAGTGGTGCCGGAAGCCTGCGCCACGGCTTGGCCCCAAGCCCAGGTGAGAAGGGTCGGCACGGTCACTTGCAGGCCTGCGGCGGACGATTCGAGGCGGGCCGCAAATCCATTCCCCAGGCAACGGGCGGCCTTGGACACGGCTTCTGTGACTAACGATTCTGGCGGCGGCATCGGGATCGCCTTGAATTCCTCGCGCAGCAACCCGCCTGCGGTGGCGGCGGTTTGAGGGTCGGGCGGCTGCCAAGTGGTGAGGCGGAGAGGCTGCGGCGGGATGCCGGTGTGAAGGCACTTGAGAAATCCATCGAGGATGCGGCTGATCGACCGCCCGTCCAACAGCGCGTGATGAAAGGTCCAAACGAAACGCCGGTCATTGGGCCAGTAGGTCACCCGCCACGGGCAGGCACCGGGAATCAGCAGCGGTTGGAGGCGGTCTGCCGCCAGCCAATCCGTCCACGATGCGGGCGACGGTTGATCCGATTTGAAAATCCCGGGGAGCTTGGCGGTCGTCCAGTGCGTGGGTTCGCCGTCTTCAAATCCGAAGGCCATTTGCAACACCTCGGTTTGCGCGGTGATCGATTCCCAGGCGGCGGCGACGTGGGTGTCGGCGATTTCCCGGCGGAAGATTATTTCCACCTGCTCGACATGTGGCCCGTCACCGCCCGCCGCCAGTGAATCCCGCAGCATGATGACTTGAAGGGGCGCCAGATACGACTCGGTCTCAGATGGGCGGGACATGAACCACCACAACCCCGCGCCGCAAGCCGGTCAAACCCGGAATTCCCTCCTCGACCGCAAGCACCTGTTCACGTAGGATTCAGGTGCCATGAAGGCCCCCCCCTCAGAAAATCCGATGGCCTTTGTGCGAAAAGGCCATGCACACCCGACTGCCCCGCCCGGCCGGATGTTGCCGGAGTTAATGATTGTGATATTGTATGTGGTGTTGGCTAGCATCTGGATTGTCGGGTCGGACTTGATTCTCAGCTGGAACGTGTCGAACCAGTTCCAGATCGGGGTGATCCAATCGCTCAAAGGCTTGAACTTCATAATCACCACGGCGATCCTGCTGTTTTTCGTGCTGCGGACTGCCTACGGCGGCTGGCGAAGTGCCGAGGGCCGGCGCTTGGCGGACATGGAGCGCACGCGCGAGCTCTACCGCTCCCTGTCGTCGACAACCCAAAGTCTGCGCGAGGAGGAGCGGACGCAGATCGCCCGCGAGATTCACGACGAGCTCGGCCAACTGCTCACCGGCATCAAGATGGAGCTGCGGCTCATTGAAAACGATTTGTCGAACCGCGACGACCGCTCGCTCAACCCCGCGATCGACAAACTGGTGGACACCGCCGAGATGGTGGACAACACGATCATCTCGGTGCAGCGGATCGCCGCGGGTCTGCGCCCGAGCGCGCTGGATGATCTGGGACTGCCGTGTGCCCTGAGCCAAGAGGCCGAGCGGTTTGCCAAACGCACCGGCATTCCCTGCGCGATTGAGGTCAAGGAGCCGGAAACCACCATCAGTCCCGAGGTCGAGACCGCCGTGTTCCGGATTTTTCAAGAGTCGCTCACCAACATCGCGCGCCATGCGCACGCCAGCAAGGTGGAGGCGGACTGCGCGGAAAACGAGGGCGTCCTGAGGCTTTCCGTCCGCGACAATGGCGATGGCATGGACCTCTCGGCGCTGAATGACCCGGAATCGTTGGGTCTCATCGGAATGATGGAGCGGGCCGAAACCATTGGCGGTTCGGTATTTTTCATCCAACATCCTGACGAGGGCACCGAGGTGATCCTCACCGTGCCGCTTGTGGGAAAACCCGCCGGAGAGGGCATTGCCGCATGAATATCCTGATCGTCGATGACCACGCCCTGATCCGGCGTGGCATGATTTCCCTGTTGGCGGGTCAATACAAAGATTTGCAAACCGGCGAGGCGTCCAATGCCCGCGAGGGGCTGGATGCGGTGGCCCATCAGCAGTGGGACCTGGCGATCGTCGACATCAGCATGCCCGGACGCAACGGCCTGGACCTGATTCAGGAAATCAAACGCGAGAAGCCCGCGATGCCGGTGCTGGTGGTCAGCGCACATGCGGAAAAGGACTACGCGTTGCGCGCTTTCAAGCTGGGGGCGTCGGGCTATGTTTCGAAACAAAGCGCCCCGGATGTGTTGGTGAGCGCGGTGGAACGGCTCTTGTCGGGCAGGCGCTACGTCAGCCAGGACATGGCCGAGCAGCTGGCGGGGGCGGTTTCCGGCAATGCGCCGACCGATTCGCACGCGGCGCTCTC
>JBIPND010000645.1:0-2857 GCA_044374015.1 Luteolibacter sp.
AGCCGCTCGACCAGAATGTTTATGAAGGCTGCTTCTGGTCTGCCGTGAGCCCGCTCAGCGAGAAATCCGTGGCGGAGGACGGAATGCCGCAGGACTTCCCGGATTTCACCCGCGGCAACTGGAAAACCACCAAGCCACTCGGTGTGATCGCGTGAACCGAGCAGAGGTGATCTCACTTTTTTGAATTATGCCAACACACCCGACCCCATATCCGGCGATCCAACTCCAGCCTCTCGACTGGGCGATCATCGCCACCTTCTTTATCGTCGTTGTAGGAATCGGCATCGTCGCATCCCGGTTTGCCGGGAAAAGCTCTGAAAACTTCTTCCTCGGCGGTCGCACGATGCCTTGGTGGCTGCTCGGCATCTCGATGGTCGCCTGCACCTTCTCGTGCGATACGCCGAACCTCGTCACCGACATCGTCCGCAACAACGGCGTCTCCGGCAACTGGGTGTGGTGGGCGTTCCTGCTGACCGGAATGCTGACGGTTTTCATTTACGCGAAATTGTGGCGTCGCTCCGGAGTGGTGACTGACCTGGAGTTTTACGAACTCCGCTACAACGGCAAGGCCGCCGCGTTTCTCCGCGGTTTCCGGGCGCTCTATCTCGGGGTGTTTTTCAACTGCGCGATCATGGGGGCGGTCGGTTTGGCGGCGATCAAGATCGGCCAGGTGATGTTCGGTCTCTCGCCGCTGGAATCGATCACTTACGCCTCGATCGCGGTGGCGATCTACGCCACGGTCGGCGGCTTCACCGGCTGCATCTGGGCGGATTTGTTCCAATACACGCTGGCCATGGTCGGCGCGATCTGGGCGGCGGTGATCGCCCTGAAGCACCCGGCCGTGGGGGGGCTCGATGGCTTGATTGCCGCGATCCCTGCGGAAAAACTCAGCATTTTCCCGCCGATGGACACACCCGAGCAGTTCTGGGGAGTGTTCGTGCCGGTGCTGCTCATCCCGATCGCGGTGCAGTGGTGGAATGTCTGGTATCCCGGCGCGGAGCCGGGGGGCGGGGGATACATCGCACAACGGATGCTTTCCGCGAAAAACGAGAAACATGCGATCGGTGCGACGCTGTTCTTCAACTTCATGCACTACGCGATCCGGCCGTGGCCATGGATCATTGTGGCGCTTGCCTCGCTGCTCGTCTTCCCGACTCTCGATGACATTCACGCGCAATTCCCGGGCATTGAAAAGCAGTTCCTCAAGGAAGACATCGCCTACCCGGCGATGATGACCTTGCTGCCCACCGGAGTCTTCGGGCTGGTTGTCGCCGGCCTCATCGCCGCCTACACGTCGACCATCGGCACCCACCTCAACTGGGGTTCATCCTATTTCGTCAACGATTTCTACAAGCGCTTCATCAAGCCGGATGCCAGTGAGAAGCACCTCGTCAGGGTTGGCCGGATCTCGACGGTCGTTCTGATGGTGTTAGCGGGATTCGTCGCGCTCAACATGGAGAATGCCAAAGGAGCATTCGACCTGCTGCTGTTGATCGGCGCGGGCACGGGATTCATCTACATCCTCCGCTGGTTCTGGTGGCGCATCAACGTCTGGAGCGAGATCACCGCGATGATCGTCTCGTTCGTCGTTGCCGTGACGTTCATGTTGCTCAACCGTCATGTCGGGGCTGGCTCGGATCATTGGTTCTTCCAGTCGCATTGGCAGTTGCTGATGGGCATTTCCGTCACCACCGCCTGTTGGGTCGCCGTCACGCTGCTGACGCAGCCGGTCGATGACGAGACGCTCAAGGCGTTTGTCCGCAAAACGCGTCCGGGCGGGCCGGGCTGGAAGCACATCGAGGAGCAGATCGTCGCCGAAGGCGGCCACCGTGTGAATGCACGGCTCGCGCTGAAAGTGTTGTGCATTTTCCTCGGGTCCTTCGCGGTGTGGGGTTCGCTGTTCGGGATCGGCTCGCTGCTTTATGGCAAGATGCTTTACGCAATCGCGCTGTTCGCAGTGGCGGGTATCTCGATGGCGGCCATCTTCCGCGCTTGGGAACGCATCAGCGAAGATGATTCCAAGGACTAACCGTCCACGCGGGCAAAAGCGGCGCGCAACAGTTCGAGGCTCTTCGGAATGGCGGTGAGCGGGTCTTCCTTGCCTTCGAATTCGAGTGAGACCCAGCCGTTGAAGCCGGCATCCTTCATGATCGAGGCGATGCGGTCGTAGTCGAGATCGAGGGTGTACCAGACACCACCGCCAAAGTAGGTCTTGGCCTGGAGTAACACGGTGTCCGCGGCGAGCTGGCGGATCCGGTCGTAGGGATCTTCGAGGAAATTTCCGGTGTCGAGGGTGACGCGCAGCCATGGCGAATCCACGGCATCGACCACGCGTTTCACGCCCTCCGGCGTGCGGCCGAGGCCCCAGTGGTTTTCGAGGCCCATCACCACTCCGCGCTTGGCGGCCTCGACGGCGAGCTTTTGATAGGCTTCGATCACCCAGCCATAGGCATCCTCCTCGGTGTGACCGGCGACGGGTTTTTCCTCACCCCGGTTGGCCATCAATTCATCGAATGACTTCGAGGTTCCCCAAGTGCCTGAGTTCACCCGCATGGTCGGGATGCCGAGTTGATAGGCCTGTTCGAGGCAGTCCGTCGTGTGCTTGATCTGCGCCTCGCGTTTTTCCGGATCTGGCGAGAGGAATCCCTGATGGGTCGAGTAACCCATCAGCGGCAGGCCTGCTTGAAATGCCTGGCGCTTGATTTTCATCAACTCAGCCGGCTCGGTGGATGCGAGCTGGCGCATCAGGATTTCAAAACCGTCAAAGCCCATCCGTGCGGCGTGCTCGATGCATAACTCAACAGGTCGCAGATCGTCCCGTCGGAAGCCCCAGAAGGAATACGAGGAAATCCCGATC
>JBIPND010000644.1:0-2857 GCA_044374015.1 Luteolibacter sp.
AAAGATGGAAAACCTCGGCGGGGGTGCGGCCCCTTCTCCGGCGGGGAATGACGGTGTGATCCCGGGTGAAGCCCCAGCCGGCGTAGTAGGGCGCGGCGAAGCAATGCACTTGCTTGCCGGCCAGGACGGCTTCGAAGCCCATCTGCGAGGTGCCGACGAAGACCTCGGCCACCACCTCCAGCAGGTCGTGGGGATTCACGTCGAAGTCGATGACGGCGAAGTTTGCCGGCAACGGCGACGGGATCAACGGCGCGAGAAACGAGGGCGCACGGTCCCTGATGGCCTCGGGGTGGATCTTGACGAGGATCTGGCAATCCGGCATGGCGAGTGCGGTTTCCATCATCCGCTCGAAGGAGGCCTGGCCACCGAGGCTCCAGTGGGCAGAGCCGCCGCGCCTGCGCTGGTCGATGAGCAGGATGCGGCGGGTGCCATCCGCCGGAAAGCGCGGGCGGAGATCGATGCGGGGCGCGTGGTTGAACTTGCTGAGGCGGTTCGCGACGATCGAGGCGACACAGTTTTCCGCACGGGTGCGTTGCCCGTCGGTGAGGATGAAGGTATCCGAGTTGAGGAGATCAACGAGTTCCGAGGGGCGGGTGGCGTCGTAGTAAACGGCATCCTGCGTGACGACGACGGAGTGGGCTGGGGCGTCCCGGCCCTCGATTCCAGGGGAGCTGAGAAAACCGGATTCCAGGCAGAGCAGCGGTTTGCCAGCGGCGGCGGCGGTTTCCCGAGTGGGGAGGTGGGAGTCGGTGGGTGCCCCCCAGATGGCGAAGGCATCGGCCGCGCCAAGGACACCGGCGTCCCTGGGTGCCGGGACGATTTCCGCGAAGTCGAGCATGGCCGGGACCTGCTGGCGCAGCGCGCCGGAGCCGGGGGAAAACGCGAGGATTCCACGGGCGGAAGGTTCGTAGCGGTCCTGAAAGAGATGGCGTGTGGCAGGATGGAAGGGATCGCAGGGAACCGGCTTGCGGGACGGGATGGCGAGCAAGTAGGCGAGTTGGGCGTGCGAGTCGCGCAGCGGCAGGTCTTCGGGGTATTTTGCGGCTGCCGCGCGGAGGATGGTCTCGGCCCGTGCTAACAGGCCTTCCTCTCGCAGGGCATGGCCGAGCTGGAGGTAAAGCGGGGCGAGGTCCTTCTCCGGGTTCGCATCGATGGCGGCTTGCCACGCTTCGATCGCGGCGGGGGTTAAGCCCCGGGCGGAGGCGAGTTTGCCGAGTTTGCGGAGCAGTGAGAAGTCAGCGGGATAGAGTGCCAGACCGTTCCGCAGAGTTATTTCCGCGGCGGCGGGGTCCTCGGAGAGCAGGTGGCAGTCGGCCAGATTCCCGAACGCACTGGCCGGGGCTTGATCGCCGCCGAGGTCAAGCACGCGCTGACAGCGGATCGTGCGGAGGGGCAGATCCTTGGCGGCCTTGGCGATTTCCGCATGCTCGATGGCGAGTCCCAGATCCATCGGATGAGCCTCGATGGCCCGGGTGCAAGCCAGCTCGGCGGCCACCAAATCTCCGGCGCGGCGGAGGTCCCGCGGGGTGGGTTGACCGATGTCCAAGGACGTGAAAATCCGTTTTCTGAGGCGTGCGAGGCGTTTGACCAGTGTTACCCCGCCCGCCGCCGGAGCGGGAGGGGGCGAGGAGACCTCGGGTGGGATTTTCACGGGCGGGATCATACCATGGAGAAAATCGCTTTGGTGATGGCGCGGAAAATCAGGAACATCAGCGAGCCGAGCACGATGAGAGTGACCGAGGCGTAAGGCCGGCGCGGCAGACCGATGTCTTCGGGCAGGTAGGGGTGCTGGATGACGGAGAGGAAGCGGGAGTTGGCGGCGGCTTCCACGCGATTCCGCTCCAACAACGATTCCGCGGCGGTGCGGAGCTGGATGGCGAAGGCGATTTTCTGCTCAAGCAGCCTGTAGCGGACCAGCAACTGGTTGAGCCGGCTTTTCTCGGGTCCGGAGAGCTTGGCGGACTCCACTGAAATCAACTCTTCGAGCGAGCGCAAACGGCTGCGCAAGCTTTCAATGCGCGGCGAGTTCGGCGAATCCCGCTCGATGGTGGCGAGTTCGGCCTGCGCCTGGAGCTGGTCGAAACGCAGTTTCTCGATGGCGGTGAGGGTGGCCCTGATGACTTCGTCCGGGCTGATGAAGTTGTTTTCATTCTGGAGGGCCAGGATTTCAGCGTTGAGGTCATCGACTCGTTTGGCGCTGCGTTCGACCTCGGAGCGGACAAAGTCGAGTTGCTGGTCGGCGATGTCCTTGTTGACGGTGTTGATGAATTTACCGGCGCGCTCCAGCAGGGCGACGGCGATGTCGCGGGAAAGTTTCGGGGCGAAGGTGTCCACGGTCATGACGGTCATGCCGGTCTCGAGGTCGAAATGGGCGGCGATGCGGTTGCGATAATATTCGAGACGTTCTTCAAGGTTGGCATCCCGCTTGAGCCGGAAGACGATGTCCTTCTCGGGGGCTTTGAAATGATCGGCGAGGTGGAATTCCTTTTCGAGTTCGAGCAGGAGGTCAGCCGAATTGACAAAGCCGATGACGATCTGCGAATCGACTGAGCCGGAGTCGCTCAATCCGGGCAGGGCAAGCTGGGCGAATCCGGGATCGCCGCCCGTGAGGCTCTGGCGGGAGACCTTGAACTCCGCAGTGCTGATGTAGCGGTCTTGGGTGAACAGCCAGAGATAGACGATGGAGGCCCCGAGTGTCAGGAAATAGAGGAAGGCAAGGAATCGCAGGAAAATCAGGGTGAATCCAAATTTCCGTTTGGTGTGGGTGTAGGTGGCGCTCATCGGTCGGGATTGGAAAGGGCTTGGGCCTCGGCGCTTTCACGGCGCTGGCGCTTGAGGGCGATCTTCTGGGCACGCC
>JBIPND010000643.1:0-2857 GCA_044374015.1 Luteolibacter sp.
CGAGCCGCTTGAACTTGGCGTTGCCAAACTGGTCCTCGACACCGGCGCGCAGTGGATTGTCGACGGCACCAATGCCAGCAGCCTTGCCTACAACATCGGCGACCGTTTGGTGCTGGCCAACTTCGGATCCTTCACCGGCAGCACGAATGCCATCCGCGCCCGCAATTTTGACCTGCCTTCCAATCGCCGGCTCGAATTGGTCGCCACCGGCACCTCCATCTACTACGAAGTGAAGGCGCAGACCGTCCCCACCGGCCCGAACATCATCATCATCAACACGGACGACATGGCCGCCGACCAGCACTTCGGTTTCGACGGCAGAAATTGCATCACGCCGACGCTGGATGCGCTGGCCTCCGGTGGTTTGAAGTTCAATGCCGGATTCTGCTCCTCGCCCGTCTGCGGCTCATCGCGCTATTCGTTGCTCACCAGCCGCTGGCCCTCGCGCAATACCAGCGAGAACTTCAAAGGTATTTTCCCTGATGGAAAGCTTGGCCGTTTCGGCGTGTCGGACACCGAGCTGGAGCACGACGGCCAGAACATCGGTGCCTGGCTGCAAAAGGCCGGCTACCGCACCGGCTTTGTCGGGAAATCCCACGTGCTGGATGATGACCTCAAGACTACCTCGTTATGGGCGGCAAAGGGACTTCAGACCTATCCCAAGGCCGCCGATCCCGCCACCAACGCCACGGTCAATGCGTCCATGCAGCACAACCACCGCATCGTCTGCCAAAACATGCGCGCGCTCGGCTTCGATTATGTCGACGGCTTCTATCACGCCAACCTCTTGGAACTCTATAGCACCCCGCTGAACGTCCACAACCAGGAGTGGATCACCAGCCGCGCCCTGAAGTTCATCGAGGAAAATCGCAGCGAGCGTTTCTTCCTCTACATGGCACCCACCATCAACCACGGGCCCGTGAACAACACCCTCGACTTCACGCTGCGCGCCGATCCGCGCTACACCAGCGCCGGTTACCTGCCCAACGAGGACTACTCGTTCATGCCAACCCGGCAGTCGATCATCAACCAAGTTCAAGCCGCCGGCAAGGACCTCATCTCCGCCCGCGAGACCTGGCTCGACTACTCGGTCAAGGCCATCATCAAAAGGCTCACCGACTACGGCATCCGCAACGACACGCTGATCATCTTCACCTCCGACCACGGCGAAAAAACGCTCTCCACCCCGGTGGTCTGGGGCAAAACCACCCTTTACGACCTCGGCATGAAGGTGCCGCTCGTGATGAACTGGCCGAATGGCATCACCAATCCCGGTCGCGCTTACAACGAATTGGTCAGCCATGTGGATATCCCATCGACACTGCTTGCGCTCACCGGGGCCTCCAACCTGCCGACCCGTCCGGTGGATGGCGTCAGCCTAGTGCCGGTCTTCAACGGCAGCAGCGCGGCGGTGCGCCCTTCCTTGCTCGGCGAGATCGGCTACGCCCGCGCAGTTCGCACCAAGACCCACAAATACATCGCCGTGCGCTATGATCCGACCATCCACACCCAGATCGCGCAAGGCTTCCGGTGGCCCAAATACATTCAAACAAGCAATGGATGGGTGGTGGATCCTAATGGCGCAACAATTCCACGTCCCTATTATGTCAACAACAACGGTCTCGGCGCGTTGGGATCCGAGACCAACCCGACCTACTTCGACGACGACCAGCTCTACAATCTGAGCACCGATCCGAACGAAAATACCAACATCTATGGTCAGAACCCTAGCGTGGCATACGACCTCAAAAAACTCCTCGCCGGCTACATCGGTGGCATTCCCAATCGCCCCTTCCGCCAGTTCGGCGATTCTTCAGCCGAATTCTCGCCGACGCCGGCCGCCGCGCCGACTGCCCCTGGTTCGGTCGCAATGACCTTCAACAACCTCAACCAGGTGCGACTCAACTGGTCCGATGCCGCCAACAGCGAGCTGGGATACATCGTTCGCAAAACCGTCAACGGCGGCACGCCTGTGATTGTCGGCGAGTACCCACCCGGGACCACCACGGCCGCCGTGAACCTCGATAGCGGCGTCGAAGACATTTTGCTTCAAGTGGCCAGCTACAACGAGGTTGGCGACACCGCAGTCAACAAGGACCTGCTCTCCCCCGAACCATGGCGCGACCGCACCTTCTACGGCGTGAGCAAGCCCAGTTGGAGCAGCGACGCCGATGGCGATGGCGTCACCATGCTGATGGAATACGCCGCCGGCACTGATCCGCTTTCGGCCTCGTCGGTTGCCAAGCCCACGATGCGGATGACGACGGAAAGCAGCAACCGTTTCCTCGAATATGTCCTGCCGCGCAGCAGTCGCCGTGGCGCGCAATTCCGTGGTGCGGTCAGCACCGACCTTAGCACCTGGCAGAGCGGATCGCCCCATTGCGCCATCGTAGAGACAGGCACGAGCCAAATGATCTTCCGCAGCGCGACACCGGTCAGCGGCGCTGCCCGCCAGTTCATCCGTGCCGAAATGATCGATCCGCCCGGGCAGTGAGAATACCCGCCGAGCAATTCAGGCGAGCGAGCGGATTTTCAGACAGGGCGGTTGGATGCTGGCGGTAAAAACGGATCGGGACTTCAGACGTCGCGTTCTTCACCCGCTCCAACCCACCGTGCTTCTTCAGCGCTTCTTCTTCTTGCCGACCGCCGCCTCGACATCGACCGACTGATCCACACTGCGATAGATCGTCCTGCCGTTAGGTCCAGTCAGAAAAATAATGAAACCGCGGTTGGTGTTTTCAACCGGCCAACGGGTGGAGGCGATGGGCTTGTCTCTCGAGTCGCCGCGCTCGCTCATGGTGATGTTGTAGTAGTGGTTGTGAACGGGCTCGGTGGGGCGCGACTTCGTGGCCGCCCC
>JBIPND010000647.1:0-2856 GCA_044374015.1 Luteolibacter sp.
ACATCCGCTGTTTCAGCCGGATTTTCGCCTTCATTTTGATCAGAAAGCGCTCCATGTAGATGATGTTCGACCACTTCGCCAGCGTCCGCGACGAGCACGCCAGATCGCACGGCACGGAGAACGTCACCGCCCGCCGGATGCGTGACGGAAGCTTGGCCGGGTTTTCACCGAGGTATTTCAGCGTCAGATTGCCGCCCAAGCTGAAACCGATCAGGTCGATGGCGGCGGCGGGATGGTTGGCAGCGGCATGGGCAACGACCGCATGCAGATCTTCGGTGGCGCCGCTGTGATACATGCGCAGCAGGCGGTTTGGCTCCGCCCCGCAGCCGCGAAATGTCCAGGCGAGCACATCCCAGCCGTGGTGAATCAAGGCGGCGGCCATGCCTTGGATGTATTCGGTGCCGGCGAACGCTTCAAGCCCGTGGGACAGGATCGCCAAGCGGGGGCGACCGGCTTCCGCCCATTCGAGGTCGAGAAAATCGCCGTCCGGAAGTTCGAGCCGTTCCAGGCGATGGGGCACGCGCGGCACTTTGCGGAACAGGGCCGGATACATCGTCTGCGCGTGGCCGCCCGGCAGCCACAACGGCGCCCGATAGGATGAATCCTCGATCAATGGCATTGGCGGATCCCCATGGTTTGACGGGGCGACTTTTCCACCACCTGACCCGCGCCGCAAGAATTGTCGTGATTATCTGTGGTGTTTCCATTTTACGGGTTGATTATCCGCTTGTCAGTGGTGAGTGGCCCGTGTAGCCGTCCCACCGTTCTCAGCAATTCCTTCGCTTCAACTCCATGCTTATCTTCATCCTTTGGTGTCTCGCCGGCCTCGTGGTCGGGATCGTTTTCGCATCTTTTTTCGAGTGGACGCTCCACCGCTACGTCATGCACCGCCCGGTCTGGAATTTCCGCTACGCCTTCCAGGCTCACGCAGTGGTCCACCACAAAACTTTCAAGGCAGACCACTCCTACCACCTCATCCATGAGAAGGACAGAGAGACCATCCCGATGGCTTGGTGGAACGGCCCGGTGCTGATCCTCATTGGCGTCACGCCGTTTTCGATTCTGTCGTATTTCACCGGGCAGTGGGCATTCGTGATTGGCGGATTCAGCGCCTTCACCTTTTATTACTGCTTCTACGAATACATCCATTGGTGCATGCACTTGCCGAAAGCACGCCGCATCGAGAAGCCATGGTTTTTCCAAAAACTCAACGGCCACCACCTGTTGCACCACCGCTACATGCACAAGAATTTCAATGTGGTGCTGCCGCTTGCCGACCTTTGCCTGGGCACTTTGATGCTGCGCGCCAAGACCCATTTCAAGCAGGCGGAAGGTCCTTCGGTGCCCAACGTGCAGCCGATCAGCTGAGGCGGGCGAAAGAGATTGCCGGAGTTTTTGCAAACTTCAGTTAGATCTCCGCGACACCCGTATCACCCGATGAAATACCTGTTGCTGCTCCCTGCTGTCGCCGCCCTCTTTGCCACCAGTTCGTGCCGGACGGTCACGCCGCTCGATCCGATGGCCATGAAACCATCCTGCAAGTGCCTGCCGGAAAATTTCCGACCCGATGGCAGTTGCCATGCGGTCGTTTACAGCAGCAAGTGAAGTGCTAATGTTCAGGCAAACATCCCGCGGTTGGCGAGATGCCTGAGCCACGGCTCAAATGCCAACTCCGGACAGCGGGCCTTCGAAAATGCGGCCAGCTCGCGGAGGCTCCGGGTCCCGTCCATCGCCGCCAACACCGCGTAATGGGCCTCCGGAAACTGGCAGGGCCGGTGCCACGCATCGACCAGCGGCAATTTCTCGTTGGCACACAGCCGCCGGAAGGCATTCAGCGTGGGAAATTCCGGCGGGTCCGGATCGTAGTCCAGCGGCTCGATTCGCGGTAAAATCCAGCCGTGGGAAAACCCCTCGAACGCCAAATCCGCCAACTCCTGCGCATCCGATTCCGGCAGCGCCGCCACCACTTCCCGCAGCGGCACGCAAGCGGGCGCGTAAGTCCGCAGCGCCTGCCAGAGTTGCAGGCGCTCAGCCCCCACCGGCTCCACCCCAACCCGCACCGAAGCCTCGAAGACCATGCCGGACGAAATCAATCCCTCCACCGGGGCGTCCATGCGGCACAGCATCCCGGAGCGAAATGTTCGCCCGGCGGCTTCGTCCAGCGCTTGGTAGAAGGCGATCGGATCAGCGGCGGATTCCGCCAAGTCCTGAACCGAATCATCGTCCAAGCAGGAGGGAAAATTCTCCGCCGGATCCGATTCACCCAACCACCGCAGCCCGGCATTCGCCGCCGCCGGGATGAACCGGTCCACCCGCCATGGGTCATTGACCGGACTGAAATCGTCAAACACCAGGATCGCCGGGCCCTTCGCCAGCATGTCATCGATGATCGCCATTTCCGGCGAATCCGGGTCCGTCACAAAACGCAAAATTTCGAGCGCGGAACTGAGGTCGCCTCCCCTCGCCTGCTGGATCGCCCGGGTTTTTTCAATCAAGGGCATCCTCGGAGCCCAGCCGGCCTCCAAATTGAAACTGATCGTCGCCATCCCGGCCGGACTGAGATTTTCGCCGCAAAACACCAGCAAGGCGGCCTTCACCTCATCCGGGACCCAGGAGAAAAATCCGTGGGCGATGATGTAGTCAAAAGCGCCGCCCGCCGGTTTGAAATCCCGGAGATCCAGCGCGTGGAACTCGAGGTTGCGGACGCCCGCCGCCGCCGCGCGCCTGCGAGCCTGGCGGATCGCGCCTTCCGCCAGATCGATGCCGATAAATTCACTCTCCGGCCAACGCATCGCCAGCGGAATCAGGTTGTGTCCCGAGCAACATCCGATCTCAAGAATCCGCGCCTTCGCCGGC
>JBIPND010000646.1:0-2856 GCA_044374015.1 Luteolibacter sp.
GGTCTTTGGCACAACTGCGGGAAATCGAGTCGGGGGCTTTGCCGGAATTTTCCGCGAGGGTGGGGACCACGTCCTTGAGCAGGGCGCTGAGGTCGAGCGTGTTGGCCTTCGGGTGATCGGTGACGTGGCGCTGGACAAGAAATTCCGGGCGGCCGATCAATTCGTCGAGCGTGCGGACACCGATGCGGGCCATGATGCCGCGGGCTTCGTCGGCGACGGCGGTGAAGTAATTGATCACCATTTCCGGGGTGCCTTTGAATTTGGCGCGGAATTTCGGGTCGGTGGTGGCGATGCCGACGGGGCAGGTATTCAAGTGGCACTTGCGGACATAGACGCAGCCCATGGCGATCATGGCGGTGGTGCCGAAATTGAATTGCTCGGCGCCGAGGATGGCGGCGATCACCACATCGCGGCCATTGCGGATGCCGCCGTCGGTGCGGAGGATCACGCGGTCGCGGAGGTTGTTGATGAGCAGGGTTTGCTGGGCCTCGGCGAGTCCCAGTTCCCATGGCGAGCCGGCGTGCTTGGTGGAGGAGAGGGGAGATGCGCCGGTGCCGCCGTCGTGGCCGGAGATGAGGATGTTGTCGGCGGAGGCTTTGGCGCAGCCGGCGGCGACAGTGCCAACCCCGGATTCGGCGACCAGCTTCACGGTGATCCGGGCGCGCGGGTTCACTTCCTTGAGGTCGTGGATGAGCTGGGCGAGATCCTCGATCGAGTAAATATCGTGGTGGGGAGGCGGTGAAATCAGTTGGACGCCAGGCTGGGTGTTGCGCAGCCGGGCGATCAGGGCGTTCACCTTGTGGCCGGGGAGCTGTCCGCCTTCGCCGGGTTTCGCGCCTTGGGCCATTTTGATTTCCAGTTCGCCGGCATTGACGAGGTAATACGCGGAAACGCCGAAGCGACCCGAAGCCACCTGCTTGATGTAGGAGCGGGCGAAATCGCCGTTGGCGTAGGGCTTGTAGCGGATCGGATCCTCGCCGCCTTCGCCGGAGTCCGACTTGCCGCCGATGCGGTTCATGGCGATGGCCAGCGTTTCGTGGGCCTCGGGGGAAAGCGCTCCGAGCGACATCGCGGCAGTCGTGAAACGGCGGCGGATACTCTCCATCGGCTCCACCTCATCGAGCGGGATCGGGCC
Organism: Luteolibacter sp.; assembly: GCA_044374015.1. Classification (GTDB taxonomy): domain Bacteria; phylum Verrucomicrobiota; class Verrucomicrobiia; order Verrucomicrobiales; family Akkermansiaceae; genus Luteolibacter. The sequence goes on from JBIPND010000646.1 coordinate 1,136, forward strand.
GTCCGCACCGGGCACAAAATCGATCAGGTCTTTGATGGCTACAGGTTTGGTTTCCAATGAGACACGGACATATTCCTCGTAATCCTCGGGACGCCCGGATTTGACGTAGGTGTGGAAGTTTTTGATTACCTCGGTGGTGTAAACATGGCGCTCGCCCGCCTTGCGGTAGCGGTTGTAACCGGGGTCTCCAAGGTCGAGAGATTCGCCCTCTGGAACGATCGTTTCAAAGGCCGCGCGGTGGCGGATGATGGATTCTTCGGCGATTTCGAGGAAGCCAACGCCGCCGATTTTTGAGGGAACCCCGGTGAAGGCGAAATCGACGACTTCGTTGCCGACGCCGATGGCTTCGAAGGTTTGGGCTCCTTGATAGGAGTTCAGGACCGAGATGCCCATTTTGGACATGATCTTGAGGATGCCTTTTTCAAGGGCCTTGCGGTAATTTGTCATCGCCTTCTTGGCGCTGAGATCGCCGAGTTTACCCTTTCCGGCATCCGCCGCGACGAGTTGGCGGACGGTGGCGTAGCCGAGGTAGGGGCAGATGGCGGTGGCACCAAAGCCGAAGCAGCAGGCGATTTGATGGACATCGCGGGCCTCGCCGGTTTCCAAGACGATCGATGCCCGCATCCGCATGCGGATGCGGTTGAGGTGATGGTGGACGGTGCCGATCGCGAGCAGCATCGGAATGGGAATCCGCGCGGTCGAGGTGGCGCGGTCCGAGAGGATCAGAAGATTGTGGTTGTCCCGCACGGCGGATTCCGCTTCGGCGCAGATTTCATCGAGGCGGATTTTGAGGCCGGCGGCACCTGCGGCAGCGGGCCAGGTGCAGTCGAGAGTGACCGATGGAAACCCATGTTCCTCAAGGTGCTTGATCTTCTCAAGCTGGTGCTCGAAGAGGATGGCGCTGTCCAGGCTGACGGTCATGCAGTGCGCCGGAGTCTCGGCGAGCAAGTTGCGCTCGACGCCGAGTCCGGCCGCCAGGGACATCACCGCCCATTCGCGGATCGGATCGATGGGGGGATTGGTGACCTGGGCGAACAATTGCTTGAAATAGGTGTATAAAAGGCGCGGTTGAGTCGAAAGGATGGCAAGTGGAATGTCGTCTCCCATCGAGAAAACCGCCTCCTGGGCGCTCTTCATCATGGGCGGGAAAACCATGTCCAATTCTTCAAGAGAAATCCCATGAGTCACTTGATGTTGTGAGAGTTCCAGTGACGAGTAAGCGATCTCCGGGACGTGCGCCTGAGGAGAAACGAACTTGCGGAGTTCGAGGCGATTCTCATCGATCCAACGGCGGTAGGGCTTTTGCTTGGCGAGCTCTTCCTTGATCTCGCGATCGTATTTAAACTCGCCGGTGACGGTGTTGGCGGAGATCATTTGGCCCGGTCCGAGACGACCTTTGCGAATCACCGTGGCGTCGTCGAAGATCACGGCACCAGCTTCGGAGCCGATGTAAAGCACGCCATCCTCGGTGATTTTGTAGCGTGACGGGCGGAGACCGTTGCGGTCGAGGGAGGCGCAGAGTTTGGTGCCGTCGGTGAAAACGAGGCCAGCCGGGCCATCCCACGGCTCGGAAAAGGAGCGGATGAACTGGTAGAACGCACGGACTTCGTCGGAAAGATCCTCGTCATTGCGGTAGGCGGGCGGGACCAGCATGCACATGGCGTGTTCCGGCGAGCGGCCCGAGAGAATCAGCAGTTCCAAAGCATGATCGAGCGAGGCGG
>JBIPND010000060.1:0-9669 GCA_044374015.1 Luteolibacter sp.
AAGGACGGTAAGACGCTGGATGAATTGAAACGGCAAAATGTGTGATCGCCATGATCTGCTCTGAGACAGATCCATCGAACCATGAAGACTGAACCTTTCCCTCCATCCGAGGATGCCTTCCGAAAGTCCGGCTTCTTCGAGCAACTTGTCGAGCACTCGTTCGTTTCCGAGATCCTTCAGGAAGTGTATTTCGGTAGAGTGCGGGCGGGTGAAGTCCTCCGCTCCGAAATCGACGCCTCCGGCTATGATCTGGGGTTAACCAGGCTCCAACGCGCTCTGTCCGACCTCAACCTGCTGGCTGGTTATCTGGGTCTTGAAAAAGATCTCAAAGACCTTCAAATGAAGCTCTTCGCTGAACGCACGGAAGCTATTCAGCTTGATGGGCAATTGCAGGGTCCTTTGAAGATTGGACTGGGCAAGGATCTGGTAGGTCGATTTCTCTCTCAAAAGTTCAATCCAGGCAAAATCAACCCGAACCTGCTGTTCCGATACGCCAGCGAGCGCGGTTTGCTCGAAAAGGAGCTTACCAGAAGCTGGCCTACCGCCACGACCGCCAACGAGCCAAAATCCTGAGCGTAATGTCGATTCACTGCGATGGCCAGCACCCGGAACACACGCCCTTCGTCTAATTCCGGCAGTATTCCGGCAGCGACCCTTTTATTTGTTAGGCTAAAAAGATGTCCAACTCATTGAAAATGAGTGGTACACCCGAAGGGACTCGAACCCCTAACCTCCTGATTCGTAGGCTGTCGGCTTTGCTGATTTGGTTGTTGGTTTATAGGTAGTTGTGTGATCGGGTAGCAATTTCGGGTAGCAGCGCTTTTTCGCTTTTCACATGAACACTGCTCTAACGGAGCCAGCCTATCAGATGATCTTCTGAGCAAATTGGCTACTGAATTCATGAACGGTTTGGGCTTTGGGTGCAATTCTCAAATCCCTCATACATGCTGAAACCGGCATTTTGCAGCCAGATCCGTTGTGTCAGTCTCGGGTTTCGTGCCAGACGGATTGCCACGCTTCAAATTCGGATGGGCGGATGCGATAGCGGGCAAAGTTGCCCTCATGGATGCCGGCGAGGGTTTCCTCGGCTGCCGCGACGAAGGTCTTGCGGTCCCTTTCAATTACCGAGTCTTCCGCCCAACGGCGCAGCTGGGCAACGGCTTCTCGACGGGCGCAGCGGGCGCGGATGACTTCAGCGACCTGCTCGACGAGGGCCTGACGGTATTTTACCCTGAAGGGATCCGGATCGCCGACCGCGCCGCGGATGACGGTGTAGCGCTGGGCGGAGCGTTCGTAGGCCTGGATGAAGACTTCGCGCAGGATGGCGAGCTCGTTGAGTTCATAGACGGCGAGCATGCCATCGGTGTAATCGGTTTCGGACACATCCACGAAGGAGAGCGGGGCGAGATTGCGCTGGAAGAACGGGAGATTGGCTGCCAAGCGGGAGACATGCTTGTTGCCGTCAATGAAGGGCTGGAGATAGGGCAGGTGAACCATCGCGAAGAACGCCTGCTCGTAGGGATCCCGGATTTCGCCGGCTTTGGCCAGAATCTGGTCGAAGAGGGTCTCGATCAGCGCCGGAATGGCGGGCGGCAGGTAGGACGACTTGCCGGTGCCCACGGGATCGGTGCGCAAGGCACCTTCCGCTGCCGGATCGCGGAGCAGGTCGGCGGTGAGCAGCGCGTGCAGGTTGAGGATGGTGCGGCGGTTGAAGCCCGCCTCGGAGGAGGACTCCAGGAGGAATTCGATGGCGGCCTTGTGGTTGAGAATCATCACCGCCTCGTTGGAGAGGTTGGCATCGCCGCTGCGGCCGGCCTGAAAGAGCTGCTCGGTTTCCAAGAGCGAGTAGGTATTGCCCTCCAGACGGCTGGAATTCCACGAAAGATCGATGAGCAGGCGCTGGCAGATGTGGCGGGCATAAGTGCCGGCGGGTTCGTCCGCCATGCCGGTTTGACTTCCGGTTTCGAAGAGTTTCCGGCGGGCGCTTTCGGGTAGGTAGAAAGTTCGGTTCGGTTGGTAGGACTCCAAAAATGACCGCTGATAGCCAACCGGGGGGCGCTCGGACACCGGTCGCCGGAGTCTCACGCGAAGTGCCTCCACCGCTGGCGACAAGCGGGAAAATCCCGGTGAAGGAGTTGCCACAGGCAGACGGGGGCGCTCCCCTTCCAACCGGGACCTGCCTGAATCCGTCAGGCGATAGATGGTGGACCGGGCCTCGCCCTGGCGCTCCACCAAGCCGGCCTCGCGCAGCCGGCCCAGCCGATTCAACGCCGTCCGGCGAGGCAGGCGCGGTTCAAAACACACTTCATAGGCCTGCGCCTCCAGTTCCGCCTGCTGTCGGAATGGTTCGAGCCATTCCCGTTTGGTGGGCCGATTCATGGCGAGATAGTGGCGTGATAATGGCGAGAAAACAAGAAAATGGCGTGATAATGGCGAAATGAGGGAATCCGCGTGATCGACGGGGGGAGGGTCTCCTTCCAACCATCTCCCCCAAACCCGTGCGGGTTTACGCAGTAGCACGGAGAGTCCGAGGAGGAGTATCCACCCAGATCATCGGTCGGCGAGACAGCGATTGCTTTGGTCATCGGTGCCGATTGTCGCAACCTGGACATCGTCAAAACTTACTCGGACGAAGGAACAAGTGGCCTTAACATTCAGGGCCGCGATTCTCTCTCCCGCATGATCGCCGATGTTCAGTCCGGCGAAATCGAGTCCGCCTGCATTTTGGTCTATGACATCAGCCGCTGGGGCCGTTTCCAGGACGCCGATGAAGGCGCCTATTACGAATAGGTCTGCTGTCGCGCCGGAATCCCGGTGCATTACTGCGCCGAGCAGTTTGAAAATGACGGCAGTCCGGTTTCAACCATTGTCAAAGGAGTCAAAAGGGCGATGGCCGGCGAATACAGCCGCGAACTCTCCACCAAAGTGTTCCAGGGGGCCTGCCGACTGATCACTCTCGGATACAAGCAAGGTGGTGTCGCGGGCTACGGTTTGCGCCGCATGCTCGTCGATCAGTCCGGCTTGGCGAAAGGCGTGTTGGCACACGGCGAACAGAAAAGCATTCAAACCGACCGGGTCGTGCTTATCCCAGGTCCGGATGACGAGCAGGCCGACATCCGCTGGATCAATCAGGCATTCGTGACTGAGAATCGTAGCGAAGCGGAAATCGCTGCCATCCTCAACGTGCGGGGCGTGCGCACCGACTTCGGCCGCGACTGGACCCGGGCCACAGTCCACCAGGTTCTCACCAACGAGAAATACATCGGCAACAATATCTATCACCGCACTTCATTCAAATTGAAGCGTCGCCATGTCCGCAATCCTCCCGACAAATGGATTCGTGCGGAAGGGGCCTGGCCCGCCGTGGTGGACTCGGATGTTTTCCAAGCGGCTCAGGGCATCATCCTCGCACGAAGTCGCCGTTTTACCGACTGGGAAATGCTCGTCGCGCTGAAATGCGTTCTCGATCTGCATGGAAAAATCACCAGCACCTTGATCGATGAGGCTTCGGATCTGCCGTCGAGCGCAGCCTTCCGGCATCGCTTCGGAACCCTTGTCAGCGCCTATGCCCGGATCGGTTATACCCCGCCCGCCGACTTGGGGTTCATCGAAATCAACCGTTGGATTCGCAGCACCCATCCGGAAATCGTAGGATCAGTGGCCGACAGCTTGCGCGGCGTCGGGGCGGGGGTCGAAATGGAGGACAGTCGAAATGTGCTGCGCGTCAACGGTGAGATCCGGGTTGCCGTATCCCTTTGTCGCCATCTCAACACCGGGGCCGGCTTTTCCCGACGGGTTATCAATCTGGATCAAGCCAAACGGCCAGACATCACTATCGCGGCCAGACTTGCCGCGACCAACGACGCCATCCGCGACTATTACCTGTTGCCATCCATCGACGTCACCGTCGGGAAACTGCGCCTTGCAGAGGCAAACGGCACCTGTCTCGACGGCTAGCCACCGCCGCCCGCCCTGCCAATCTCAGACATCCTGATCCGTTCGGAAAATGATTTGGCGCATTTTTGATCTGGCCGAGTGGGTCAGACGAGCTGATAGATGAAGCGGTGGCCGGTTTCGGGATGGCAGTAGTTGGCGGTGGTCAGTTCGTCCAGAAGCAGGCTGATGTCGCGATCATGTACTGGCGAGGCCATGCGGTGGATGCGAATGCTCAGCGTGACCGCTGGGTCGTCGGGCTCCAGGTCCGCTCCGCAGACGAATAACTCGCGGATCAGGGCGCGCGCTTCGGCTTCGTTGGCGAGATGCCGCCGTAACAATCCCACTAAGGCGGTCTCTGCGCGGTAGGCGATCATTTTAACGGTGTCGGTGAGGGTTTTGGCCAAGGGTCGCAGTTGCCGGGGACGCTCGGCTTCGGGGAGTTCTTGGATGGCGATTTTGCGTGGGGTGGCGCGGCGACTGGCTTTGAGGACTTCTCGCTCGGTCTGGAGGGTTTGGATCGTTTCCAAGAGGGTGGCGCGTTGGTCGATTTTGTGGCCGTCGTCGGGATCGGGCGGGGTGGCGGCTCCGAGTTTGGCCTGGTGGCCGCTGTCGGTGAGGCGGCGCACTTCGATTACCGGGACGGGTGAGGCCCACCGGATATGTCCGCAGTTGCTGGGTGATGTTGGAAATCATCATCCGCGCGAAATCCGGCGGCGAGTCGGCTAGGCCCATCGCCTCGATGCCGCGTTGTTGCTCGTGCGCCAACGCCACCACTTCCCGGCGTTCTTCTTCCGGGCAGGAATACAGGCGCACCAGAAACCCGAGTTGGCAGGCGACCAGGTAGTCCTGCTGCACAGACACCCCGTGATCGCCTACAGTTTGAGTTGCAATTTCCATTCATTCAGATCTCACCTCTAAGCGAGGTGCGGCAATGCTTGCGCCCGGCTGCCACTCTGGATTGAAAACCACTGATTTGACGGCGTGACGGGGTTTCTCGGAAATCACCCATGCCGCGCAGGCATTGGCGATCCGCTTCAGCGGGCGCACAAAATGAGCCAGCTCGGGCCGATGCCAGGACATTTCGGGATCATCACCGATCAACGCTACCGACATGTCGCGTGGAATATCCAGGCCTTCACGTCGCAAGACGGAGGAAACAGCCAGATATTCCCTCCAATCATGAAACATCAAGGCCGTAGGCCGTAAATTCCGCCACGCTTCCTCAAACATCGCCACAATCACCTCAGGTCTACGGTAGGGGCTCACCGGAGTGTTCCAGCGTTGCGAGAACGCAAGTCCCCGGGACTCGAACGCATTGGCGACATATGACACCAGCACCTTGGTGTAGGCATCCGACCGGTTGCAAAACGGAAACCAGATCCGCTCGTGACCCCTTTCGAAAAAACTTTCCAGAATATGTCCGACCGCCTGCCGGGACAATGTACCATAAATAGGGATCGGCGTATGCCCACTGTCACCGCCTATGAAAAGCGAGGGCATCCCGGATTTTTGCAACCACTCCGCCACTTTGGCGCGGCCCGACCACACAATCACCTTGTCGGGCGCGTAACCCTCGATCGCCCGCTTCCATTGCTGTGGACGATATTCGCTGTGCCCGAAATTCATGCTCAGCGATGAAATCCTCAAGCCTTTCGGATGAAGCCGCGTCGCCAGCATCAGAAGCACCTCAAATGCCTCATGTCGAATCACCTCCTCCTCCTCCACGATGTAAAGCACGTGCCTCACGACTGGAAAAGCCCGCGCCTGCTCAACCCTTTCGCCACCGGAGGCAGATACCCGATAGGTCCGCCTCGGGCCGATCTACTTGATCATTCCCTTCCTTTCCAGTGCTTTGAATGCCTCTAAAATCTTGGGACGGCTCACTTGCAGCAGCAGCGCAAGATTGCGCGAAGAGGGCAGTCTACCCCTCAACCGGCCGGCCACGATCTCGCCTGCCAAGAACTCGGTCGCATTATCCACTACTCTCTGTCGGCGCAACGGTTCCATTCGCTCATTTTCTTTTGTAAAACATGAGAAAACTGGCGGCACACACCCCAATGGTCAACTAAATTGACCAAAAAGTGTGATTGCAAACATCTTGTGACGGCCATTGGCGGAGTCATGATTTTTCCATGCAAACCGTCGGGGTGATGGTTCAAACCGAATCAACAATTTTGTCCATACTCTGTAGTTGCAGGGTCGCGGCAATGCCCCTATTGCAGAAAAGGTGGTGTGCAGATGAAACCCAAATTCGATGATCCACACGTGACTGGAAGCAGCCACAACCAATCCGGTGGCCGGACTCGCGGACGCGCCGGCTTCGCGCTCGTCGTCACCCTCAGCTTGATGATCCTGCTTGTCATCGTGGCTTTGGGGATGCTGGGCCTTGCCAGCATCTCCCTGCGCGCCAGCGGCAACAGAGTCTACCAAGCAACTGCTGAAGCCAATGCCCGCATGGCTCTGCAAATCGCCATCGCCAACCTCCAGAAGCAAGCCGGGCCCGATCAGCGGATCACCGCGGCCGCAGATCTCAGAGGGGCAACTACTAACGGCCAATGGACCGGGGTCTGGAGCACGACCTTGGACGACAATCCTTCCAAGCCGATGGTTGCCGGTCACGGTCAAACCAGCCGGGACACCCCTCACTACCTCGATCTCCGCTCCACCGATCCCTCGCTAGCCAACGGCGCGTGGCGTGATCGGCAGTTCCGGGCTTGGCTGGTCAGCGGCGAGAACCCACAGCCCTCCGTGGCCGCCTCATCGGCCAACGCAATCGAACTGGTGGGGTCGGGCACCGTCGGCAACGCCGCCGCGGCCAGCGAGCGAGTGTCCGCTCCCTATGTAGACATCCGCGAGGGCACCCGCAACACCGGCGGCTACGCATGGTGGGTCGGGGACGAATCTTTGAAAGCGCGCATCGATCTATCTTCTCCTCACGAAAGCCACCCGCCCAATCCCCTGAATCCAGGCGACGGTGGCATGTATCTTCTCGCTGGCGCTGGTGGTCCGGGATTACGGAATGTCACCACGCCCGACGGCTCGAAATCCTACGGCATGATCGCCAGCCTAGATGCCAACGCGCGTGCCAAACTGATCAGCTTGTCCACAGTCGACATCGTCGCCGGGCCGCACGCCTCGACCGGTTTCCACCATCTTACCACGTCTTCCAAAGGTCTTCAGGTGGACGTGGTCTCCGGCTCCCTGAGGAAAGATCTCACCAGCTTCCTTGAGCGGGCCAATGGCGCGCTAGCGATCGCCGGAATTCCGGGCACCGGCTTGGCAGCCAACACACCGATGCTTCCCTCCGCGAGCTACCGGCGTTCCGGTCCAAGCTTCCTGCATTTGCGCAATTGGTATGACTTGCGCAAAAAAGTTCAGGGCGATTTTGCGAATCCGCAGATCAATGATTTGCAATATGCCCCGACACGCTCCGGAATCACCACTCAAACCCACTACGACCTCAGCGCGCCTTTGCCAGACGTCACCCCGGCGAGCCAACCGCTCCAACCGGTGCTCACCGACTACCGTATCAGTTTTGATTTCAGCCATGATCCAAGGCCGGACCGCGCCGCTGGCCGCGGTATCCGCATCCACCTCTATCCACGCGTCACCCTCTGGAACCCCTACAATGTCACCCTGCGCGGCGAGACTTATTATGTGGGCTCCAACCTGCCTGAGACCTCCGGCCTGCGAATCGGCAGCGATGAAGCACTGCCGAGCGTGCAAGGCACGGATGGAAACTTCTATCCAGGCATCACGCCGAACAACAACAGCCGAATGATCTACTTCAAGCTCGCGCCGGTTGATTTGGCCCCTGGCGAAGCCTTGGTCTTCTCCCCCGATGTTCTGGCATCCGGCGGGCAGCGCTTGGCCGGAAATTCGGTCGAGTATCTTCCAGGCAATATCGCCTCCAACTTGCTCAGCGCCAATATCCCCGGTGGCACCAACAATTTCCACCTACTCACCAACCGCCGGGTGGCCGATGGCGTGGATATCGCGAGCCGACCGGATTACTACTTTGCTGGCGGTGTCAATCAAGCCTTCGCCAACGCGCCCACGGTCATGCTCAAGCGGCTCAAAAGAGGTGGCGCCAATGTCGCGCTTGCCACACTCCACAGCTCCGCTGCCGATACCATGCAATTGGTCCATTTCGGACTCAACGGCAGCCGCACCAGCTGGTGGTGGTATCTGTTCGGCGCTGCCAAACAGCCCGTCAACGGCGGCACGGGGTTCGAGTCCTACACCAACCATCCCGACCGCTACCCGCCCCGGCTTTGGAACATCCAGACCCGCCTGAGGTGGTTGGACGAAGCCGACGAGCAGGCAGCCTTGGGCATCAATCATGGAGGTGCCGCAGGGGCGTTCTTCTACAACAATCCGGTGATCGGAAACTTCAATGTCCGTGCGCCCCTGGTGTTCCGCGATCCCTTCAGTTACAACCAGGGCTGGAGCCGTTATGGTCCCGGTGGATTCATGACCACTTGGGCCGCGCCGCGGCTTAACGACTCGCGCATGAGCATCCCATACCGCAACGGCAAGGCTCAAGGCTCGCCGTTCTCCGCACCGCGCGAATTGCGCGGACCATTTGCCATGTTCGAAGTCCCTAGGCCCGGCATGCCGCTGTTCTCGCTCGCTTCCTTCCAGCACGTGCAGTTCGGATACCATAGTTGGCAGCCTACTTATGTGGTCGGTCACTCGATCGCCGAACCCCGCGCGGATCGCAGCTCGACCATCAATCAGAAGTTTCGCCAGGCCGGGCCGGAGGCTTGGGGGCAAAACTTGTCCCGGTCCAACGAACGTCCCGGTGTCTGGTCCGATCTCGTCCAGAATCTCCAGACCGAAACCCTCATCTACGACATCATCTTCGCTGTCAATCAACAGCTCTGGGACCGCTACTTCCTCTCGACCATGCCATACAATGGCAACTCGGTCGCCTGGAACCCGGATGCCGATCCGCTCCCGAATTCAAATTTGCGCCCCATCACTTCAACTCTCAATTCCGAAGCCAAGGCCCAACTCACCGGGAACCAGAGCTTTGACCATGCGGCCGCCTTTCTTGCCCATTACGGAGCCTTCAATGTGAACTCGACGAGCGTCGAAGCTTGGCGTGCGCTGCTTTCCTCTCTCAACAATATCCCTCGCCCGACGCTTACTGGCAGCTCCATCCCTGATACCTTCTCTCGTCTGTTGCTGCCTATCTCCGATCAACAGCCGACCTCGCGAAGTTCGGTCGGCACCTGGAGCGGTGCCCGCAGCCTCAGCGAGGCGGAAATCGAAAGCCTTGCCCGCAGCATGGTCATGGTGGTGCGTGAGCGCGGCCCTTTCCTGGGCATGGCGGACTTTGTCAACCGTCGTCTCGGACCCGCGGGCAGCAACCACGGCGGATTTTTGCACGGGGTCAATTGTGGCGGGCGGTGATGGTGGCGAAGGCGAGGCGATGGTTGAACCGGTTCATGGCGTCGTGGAAGTCCTTGAAGGTCGATTGCCGGAGGTTTTTGCGATGGCGTCTCCAATGGTAGTAAATGCCCACGGCGCTGCGGCGGAGAATGCCCAAGACCAGGATGGCATTGCGGTTGCGCACGCGGCTGGCATCTTCGCCGCCGCTTACGTCGAGCCGCTGGTGGAGACCGCCCTCAATGTCCCAATAGCGGCGGATGCGCTCCAAGAGTTCGTCGCCGCGTGCCGCATCCGGCTCGAGGCTGCAAATGTAGATGATGCGCTCGATGCTGGTTT
>JBIPND010000648.1:0-2850 GCA_044374015.1 Luteolibacter sp.
ATCACCCGGTGGAAATCGGCCGCCGATTCCAAGCGGACTTCTTTGGGAAACGCCTCGATCGAAACAATCCGTGGATCCGGCGGCGCGTCCCAGCGCGGCAGGGCGGTCTGGGCTTTCGGTGCCAGCACTTGGTCATCCGGCCAAGGCGCGTCGGCCTCGATCCAGCGGCTGAGAACTTCGATTTCCTCAGCCGAAAGCGGCTCGCCGTGTTTTTTCGGTGGCATCCGGTCCTCATCGTCAGCCGGGAGTTGCACGCGGGTGAGAATCGACGAACCCGCCGGATCACCGGGTTTCAGAGACGTGCCGGAGTCGCCGCCCAGAATGAACCTCTCACGACTTTCCATCACCAGCCCGCCTTTTGCCTCGTCCTTGGTGTGGCATTCCAGGCAGCGGATTTCCAAGATTTCCCGCGCCGCCTCAAACGGCGTCGGCTCCGAGTAGGCCATCACCGTGGCAGGCAGGCAGAAAAAGACGGACCATTCCAAACGCATCTCAGCCATACGCCACGCCATTGAGGATCATTGCAATCGTTTTTCAAATCCCCCGGTCTTTGAATTTCAACGGGCGAGATGCCCCACCGGGGAAATTCGTCAAAATTCGTGATTTCGTGCCATTGGCGGGTTGACAACCGGGTTCCGGCCCCTAGAGTTCGCGCCCCGAGCCGGATCACGGACTTGGAAAAAGAACATTCATTGAGGCCCAGCCATGAGCAAACGTACTTATCAGCCATCCAAGCGCACGCGGAAAAATCAATTCGGCTTCCGGGCCCGTATGGCCACCAAATCCGGCCGCGAGATCATCCGCCGTCGCCGCCAAAAAGGCCGTAAGCGCCTGATTCCCAAGGGCGTTGAGATCCAATACAGCCGTCACACGACGCAGCACGGCACCTGAGCCGCTGCCTGCGGGCCGCCATGGGAGCAACCCGCATCCCTACCATGCGACTTCCCCGGAAATGCAGCATGACGCACCGTGCGGACTTCGCACGGGTGAAAAACACCGGTCAGGCGAAAGCCGGCCGGTTTGTTATTTTGAGCACGCTGGCCGATCCGGCGCTGGACACCCTCCGCACCGGCTTCATCACCACCAAGCGCAGCGGCAAGGCCCACGACCGCACCTTGCTGCGGCGGCGTTTCCGCTCGCTGGTCCAGGCGCACGCTCCCGGATTTTCCGAAATCCGGCGGTATCTGGTGACCATCGCCCGCCCCGGCGCGGCGCAGGCGAGCTTCGCCGAACTCGAAGCCGATTGGCTGCGGCAGGCCCGCCGCCTCGGATTGCTTCCCCGCCCGGAAAATCCCTCGTGATCTCGCGAATCCTCACTTTTTTGATTCGAATTCTGATCCGTTTTTATCAGCGGATTCTCAATCCGATGATCAAAGCGACCGGCGGCCCGGGTCTCGGCTGCCGGTATTCGCCCACCTGCTCGCACTACTTTTTGCAAGCCGTCGAGCGGCATGGCCCGTTCCGCGGCTCGTGGTATGGCATTTGCCGGATTTTCCGCTGTCATCCATGGGGGGGCAGCGGTTATGACCCCGTTCCGTCAGCCCGAAATGCGACCGCGCAAAAAAATTCCGGCTCCCGTCCCGACGACACACCCCACCACTAGCACTTTCCACACCCTTCCATGTACGATCGAAAAACTTGGGTTATCCTTGCCATTTGCGGCTCCTTGCTGGCCGTCAACCTCTACTATTCCAGCAAGAACCAACAGGAGCAGGCCGAAAGGCTGCGCCGCGACCAGGCCCTCCAAAAGATCATCGAGCCCGGCAAGGACCCGGCGGCGGTCACCACCGCGGAACTCACCGTCGAGCCCCCTCCCCCGCCGACCGATGAAGAATTGGTGGTGCTGGAGAATGACAAGATCGCCTTCACCCTGACCAACATTGGTGGTGGCGTGAAATACGCGGATTTCAAAACCGAATTCGAAGTCGGCAGCAAAACCACCCGCGTCCGCGCCAACCGCTTCGGCAGTGGCCCGATCGGCGGACTCGCCAGCGCCGACGAAATTCTCGAAAACATCCCTTACGCCTACAAGGCCGACGATTCCGACCCCGGCAAAACGGCGGTTTACATCGCCAAGCTGCCCTCGGGACTCATCGCCAAAAAAACCTTCAGCCTGAACCCAAGCACTCAAGCCGGCGCCGAATACCTGCTCAATCTCGATCTCAAGCTTGAAAACGCCACCGGCAGCGCCGTCAACCTCAACCAATGGAGCATCTTCATCGGCGAGGCCGCGCCGACCTATCAGGCAGAGGTCGCCCAGCAGACCGGCTTCTTCTGGTATGAAGACGGCACCATGCACTTCAAGGACGCCGGGAGTTTCCAAGGCGGCATGTTCGGCTCCGCCAAACCCAGCCAAAGCAGCGGCAGCATCGCCAGCGTGGTGTATGCCGGCGTGACCAGCCAGTTTTTCGCCACCGTGATCCGGCCGCTCGAACCGGCCGTCACCAACGTCTGGGCGCGGCCCACCCAGGTGACCCTGGCCGAAAATGCCAAAACCGTCAGCTCGATCCGCGCCGGCATCCAGCTGCCAACCGTGATGCTCAATCCGGGCGAACCGAAGACCCTCAACTACCGGATTTTCATCGGCCCCAAGCACAACAACCTGCTCCGCAAAATGGAGAAACCGTGGGGCGAAGGCTGGGGCGAAGTGATGCAATACGGCTGGTTCTGGTGGGTCTCCCGGCCGCTCAACTGGCTGCTCAACACCTATCACAACCTGCTCGACGGGATCGTCAAAAACTGGTCGTGGGGCCTGGCGATCATCCTTCTAACCGTAACCGTCCGGATCATCATCTGGCCGCTGCACGCCAAGTCCACGCACACCATGAAACGTATGGCCAAGCTCCAGCC
>JBIPND010000649.1:0-2848 GCA_044374015.1 Luteolibacter sp.
GTTGTCACCGTCCACCAGCGTGTGCACGTTGGTGGTTTCGGTGAAGCCGGCAACCGAGAAACTGCTCAAGAAGGCCTCGGAAGAGAGGCTGACAGTATCCACCAGCGTCCAGGAGTTGCCGTTGGTGAGGTTCGCTCCCGAAAGGTCGATGGTGAAGGTCCCTGCCAGCTCAACCCCGCCGTTGCCGGTGATCTGGTTTGAGGTGCCGTTGGTGGTGGGAACGAAGCGCAGGCCCGCAGCAGCTGGCAGCGATAGGGTTCCCGCATTGACGACCGTGTTGCCCGAGTAGGTGTTCACCGCTCCCAGCGTGAGGGTGGCGGAACGGTTTTTGGTGAGCGAGCCGCTGCCGCTGATCACGTTGGAGACCGTCAGGTTGTCGCTGCGGTCGATGACCAGCGAGGCATTGTTGGTGACGGCTCCGGTGCCAATCGAGCCGGTGGTTCCACCGTTGCCGATCTGCAGCACGCCACCGTTGATGTTGGTGGCGCCGGTGTAGGTGTTGGTCCCGATGCTGAGCATGGTGCCATCTCCGGACTTGGTGATCGCATTGCCACCAATGATAGCGCTGGTGATCTCAAGGTCCGCGGCGACATCGCCGTCCGCGACGTTGAAGGTGATGGCTCCGTTGCCGGTACTGAGCGGCGCATTGATGACCGAGGACTTCGCGGGGTGGGCGATCGTGACGATGGTGCCACCACCCCGGACATCGCCGGGGCCGTTGACGATGCCGGCAGTCATGGTCAACGCCGTATTCGGCAACTGTTGCTCGTTGTTGAGAGCCCAAACCCCGTCCTCATTGAGAACGATGTTATCTGGACGGGTAGCGCCTCCAAGGCCCCCCAGCGCGTGGGTGGTGGTATCGAGTATCCCGGGGGCATTCACGGTGATGGTGCGGTTCGCCGCGAAACTCGCTGCCCAGCCACCGCCGCGGGCGGCGAGGGCTCCGCCGTTCACCACGATGTCGCAGGTGTTGTTCGCCGCGCTCATCGTGAGTATGGCGGTGCCGGATTTCACCAAGGTGCCGCCGGTGCCGGTGATGGTGCGGGCGAGTGTCTGCGCATCGGAGCGATTGAGGGTGAGGCTCGCATTGCTCATGGCGATGTTGCCACCTCCACCAAGTGCGCCGGTGGTTCCACCATTGCCGACGACGACCGAACCGCCAGTGATGGAAACTCCGCCAAGGTAGCTGTTGTCGTTGAGTAAGGTGAGCGTGCCGCTGCCCGTTTTGACGAGCCCGGTGCTGCCACTGATGCCGCTACCGCTGAAGCTGTAGTTTTGGCTGGCATCCACTTCGACCAAGGCCGGATTGACGGTGCCTGCGAGCGTGACCGCGGTGTTGCTGCCGCTGTCATCGAAGGTCACTGCGTCAAAGGCGTAGAATTTACTGGCCGTGACTCCATCGCTGTCCAAGACCCAGTTGGACGTCGTGGCCACATCCCAGGTACCATTGACACTCCCTTTCCAAGTGATCGTGTCCGCGCTGAGGATGTCCACCTTGATGTAGCCGTCCTCGCTGAAATCGAGGGCCGCCGAATAGTGTGGGTTGGCGATTGGGTTAAGGCTGATCCCGGAGCTGCCAAGACCACCAATCGTGCCGGTGTAGGAGATCAAATCAAACACCTCGCCCGGCAGTAGCTGGCGGGTGGGGATGATGGAGATCGTCGAGGCGCTCGAGACGTTCAAGGTGGGGGCATTGATCAAATCCGAGGTCGCACCTTGGCGGAGGGTGACATTTCCGCCAGCTAGGTCGAGTGTCGATACGGTGCCGGTTCCGGCCGTGCCCGGGGTTCCTGCGCGAAGCGTTCCGCCGCTGCTGGTGCGGACGGTGGCCGCAGCCGCGGCACCCGAGTTGAGGAAGAGCGATCCTCCGACCACGTCCGCCGTGCCGGTGAAGGTATTGCTTGCGTTCAGGGCCAGACTGCCTGCGCCTTCCTTGATCAATCCGCCACTGCCCGAGAGCGCGCCGGTGAGTGTGATCGTGCGGGGCGTGGTGCCATCAACCGAGTCGAGCGTGTTGATTCTAACGTCGCCGTTGGTGCCGGTGAGGGTCATCGGAGTGGATGAGGACCAATCGGCCCATGCCCCGAGAGTTCCACCGCCGAGGTTGACGAAGGCGGTTCCTGGATTGCGGATGCCCCATTTGCCGATGTTGAGATGACCGCCGGTCAGATTCACGGTATCCGCAGTCGTGCCACCGCGACCGTTGACGACCAGCGAGGAGGTGTTTACCGCTCCGCTGCCAGAGATGTTCAGGTTACCGAAGCCATCGATGCCGATGAACAGGTTCGCTTGGGTTTCGTTGGTGGGCGCGGTCACCGTGTCAGGCTGGTTGAGCGAGCCGCCGGAGATGTTATAAATGTTGGCAGCGTTTCCTCCCCAGTGACCGAGGCGGATGTCGCCGGCCACCGTTAGATCCCCAGCGGTGTGGTTGACCGTATGAGGATTGTTGCTTCCCTCCTGCAAACGCAAGTAATTGAGGGTTCCCGTGCCAATATTGATGTTCGTTGTCCCGAGCCAAGTCCGGAATCCGTCGGCACTGAATGAACTTCCATTCAAGTTGGTGACGATACCTGTTCCGACGTTCAAAGTGCCGCTGAGCGCCAAGTTGCCGTTGAAGGTGAGGGAGCCGTTGTTGGCCTCGAAGTTACCGGTGGTGTTTACTGCTTGGTTGAAGATCACCGCGTCACCGGCGTTGTTGTTTTTTGTCTGATTGCCAGTGCCGGTGACCGGAGAGTTGATCGTGAGGGCGTTCCCCGACCCGGCAGCATAGGCGATGTTGCCGGTGATGGCGATTCCCTGGGTCGCGCCTCCAAAGGTTGCGGAGCTTTGGGCGGTGACGGTCCCACCT
>JBIPND010000650.1:0-2844 GCA_044374015.1 Luteolibacter sp.
GCCGGTGAGGTGGGTGACGAGGTCGTAGGCTTTGCCGCTGGAGCGGAAGCTGGTGGTGAGTGCCGGATCGAGCTGCGAGGCTCGCGTCGCATCCACAAAGCCGGCTCCGGTGGTGGATTTCAACAGGCTGTTAGCGGATAGTCCGCCGCCGCCGGTCACGGTGAAGGCACCGGGCAGGAAGAAGGTGAGCGAGCCGAGGTCCTTGGTGATGACGTTGTCCTTTTGCGGCATCTGGTCCTTGCCGAGGGTGGGGATGGCGATGCCGAGGCGGTTGCCGCCGAGCTTGGTGGCGAGCGTGGGGTCCGCCAGAACCATGCCCGATTCGAAGTTGACGCCCCACGCGGGGAGCAGGGTGGGGAGGGTGGAGGTGGTGGGGTTGGGCGGCTGCTGGCCCATCATCGGGTTACCCGGCGGGGTGGTCATTTGCGCGGCGACGGAGAAGGCATCGAGGCAGGCGACCACGGTGCCGCCGCCGAGCACGTATTGATCGACGACAAACTCGGCTTGCGGGGTGATTTCCGCCGGGTGGAAAAGCAGCAGCACCTTGATGACTTTCGGGTCGATGGCGGTGGCGTCCATGGTGATGTCCACCACGTCGAAGGACTGCTGGAGCTGCTGATAGATGACCCAGCCGGGGGTGGGCGGCTGGCCGGGCATCATCGCGGGCGCGCCCTTGAGGTCGAGGCCGGAGATGATGCCGATTTTCGGCTTGGTGGCGGTGCTGACTTCGCCGATGGCTTTGGAGAGCTGGTATTCCAACATGGTTTCCTCGCGGGGATCGAGGAAGGGGATCACGCTGCTTTTATCGAGGCAGGAAATGGCGAGGCCGAAGTAGAGGTTTTGATCGTCGAAGCGCTGACCGTTGATGCCATCGAGATTGGCGGAGTCTTCGGCGTCGGTGTCGGGCTGCGGGTCGAGGTTTTCGATGCGGAGTTTTCCGTTGGATAGATTCGCGTATTCCTTGAGCAGGTCATCGACGCGGCGCATGTGGAGCTTGAGCGCCTCGGGGATGAAGTCGGTGCTGCGGGTGGCGTAGTAGCGGATGACGACGGGGGTATCGAGCTCGGTGAGGATGGCGCGGGTGCCATCGGAGAGGGTGTGGACTTTGTTTTCGGTGAAGTCCACGCCGCGGTTGCCGAGCGGGGTGAGAGAGACAAGCCAGTTAGCCAGGATGGCGATGGCGACGAGAGCGGCAACGCCGAGGGCCGCGCGGGTGACCGGATGGTTGGTTTTCATGATGAAATTTGAAATCTGGAAGTTGGAGTTTGAAAGCGATCAGGCGCGCTTTGCGGAGAGGATGGCGCTGGTGCCTAGCAGGCAGACGAAGATGAACGAGACGAACCAGACGAGGTCCTGGAGTCGGAGCAGGCCGCGGTTGAGCGAGCTGAAGTGATCCCACACGCCCATCGAAACGACGGCTTCGACGGCGGCGGGCGAGACGGCTTTGCCAAGCTCGCGGGTGAAATCATCGTAGCCGCAAAGCACCATCGTCACGCAAACGGCGACGGAGACAATCAGGCAGACGACCTGGTCGCGGGTGCAGGCGGAGACTAACATGGTGATGGCGAGGAAGGTGCAGCACACCAGGAAACTGCCGATGTAGCCGGCGAGGATCGCGCCGTTGTCTGGCTCGCCGAGGTAGTTCACGGTGATGACGATCGGGAAGGTGAGCAGCAGCGCGGTTAGCCAGACGGTGGCGGCGGCGAGGAATTTGCCGACGATGGCGCTCCAGGTGGAGACCGGGAAGGTGCCTAGCAGCTCGATGGTGCCGGTGCGTTGTTCATCGGCCCAGAGTTTCATGCCGACGGCGGGGGCGAGCAGCATGTAAATCCACGGCTGCCAGAAGAAGAACGTCCATTCGAGCGAAGCATCGCCGATGGCCATGAATTTCCCGAAGCTGAAGGTGAGTCCCATCGAGAGGAACAGGAAAATCACGATGATCGCGTAGGCGGTGGGCTGGGAGAAATAACTGCTCAGCTCGCGCTTGTAGATGGTGAGGGATGACATTGATTTTGGGGTAAATGCTGAAAAACTGAGATGCTGAAAAGCTGAAATGGGTAGAGACGGTTGAGGTAAATGCTGAAATTCTGAGATGCTGAAAAGCTGAAATGGAGAGAGGCGCTTTCAGCTTTTCAGCATTTCAGCGTCTCAGCTTTTACTTTACGCAGCGGCTTCGGTGTCGCGGGTGGTGACGGCGCGGAACAAGTCGGTGAGCGATCCGGTGCCGGATTGTTCGAGCAGTTCGGCGGGGGTGCCGTCGGCGACGATTTGCCCGCGGTCCACGATCACGGCGCGGGTGCAGGCGGCTTCGACTTCCTCGAGGATGTGGGTGGAGAAGAGGATCGCCTTGGTTTTGCCGAGGCGCTTGATCAGCTGGCGGACTTCGAATTTCTGGTTGGGGTCGAGGCCGTCGGTCGGTTCGTCGAGGATGAGGACTTCGGGGTCGTGGAGCAGGGCCTGGGCGAGGCAGGTGCGGTGGCGGTAGCCTTTCGAGAGGGTGTCGATGGATTGGCGGGCGACGCTGTTGAGGAAGCAGGTTTCGATGGCGCGTTCGACGGCGTCGTTTTTGGCGGTGCCCTTGAGGCCGCGGATGCTGGCGCAGAATTTCAGGAATCCGACGACGGTCATGTCGTTGTAGAGCGGCGCGGATTCCGGCAGGTAGCCGATCTTGGTTTTCGCCTGGCCGGGATTTTCCGTGATGGAAATGCCGCAGACCCTGGCGTCGCCGGAGGTGGGCGGGATGAAGCCGGTGATCATGCGCATGGTGGTCGATTTGCCGGCGCCGTTAGGCCCGAGAAACCCGAGCACTTCGCCTTTTTTGACCGTGAAGGACAGGTGGTCCAC
>JBIPND010000652.1:0-2842 GCA_044374015.1 Luteolibacter sp.
CGGGCAGCCGAAGTTGATATCGATGAAATCCGGGCGTTTCCAATCGATGATTTTTTTCGCCGCCTCCCCCATCCGCTCGCCATCCGCGCCGAAAAGTTGCACGCCGACCGGCCGCTGTTCGTCGGTGAACTCGGTGTATTTCCGCGTCCGCTCGTCCGCCTGCATGATGCCCTCCGCCGAGACGAACTCAGTCACCATCACATCCGCGCCGAGCTCCTTGCAGATCTGGCGGAAAATCACATCGGTCACCCCGGCCATCGGCGCGAGGTAGAGCGGGAACGCATTGTTGGAAAACCACGGAAGCACGCGCGGACTCTACCCGCATCTCGCGCCGTCCGTCCATCCCGGATGCGCCGCCCGTGGATTCTAAAAATTCACCGCGCATTCTGGCGCTGAAAATGCAGGGGAATCCCCCAGCGACTCCTTGACCTGCTAATCGATCGAAATCAGGGTCCGCTTGTTCGAATCGAAACACCACCATGAGCCAAACCACCCTCACTCCGGACGAACTCGCACCGATCATCGCCACGCTCGCCGGGCAAAACCACGCGTTCATGCGCAGCTATCCCGGCGAATCCGACCGGCGGCAGGCGGTGCACACGGTTTACGGCGGCGGGCACCTGTTCAAAGCGGATTCCACCGCCAAACTGGGTCTCGTCGCCCTGCGCTCACTCAAGGAATATGCGCCCGATGCCGCGGAACTCGCGCGGGTGTTAGGCGCGGTGTGGGAACCGGCGTTCGCCGAAACAATCTATCAGCGCATTGTCGGCAAGCTCACCCGCGAGCCGATCGAGGACTTCCGCCTGGATTTCGAAGATGGTTACGGAAACCGCGAGGACCACGAGGAGGACGGACACGCCGAACAAGGCGCGCGCGAGGTCGCCGCCGGGTTGGCGGCCGGCACCCTGCCGCCGTTCATCGGGATCCGCATCAAGCCTTTCAACGAAGACCTGCGCGAGCGGGCGGTCCGGACCCTCGACATTTTCATCACCACCCTGGTTAGGGAGACCGGCGGCGACCTTCCGCCAAACTTCGTGGTCACCCTGCCCAAAGTCCAACTCGCCGCCCACGTTACCGCCGCTGCCGCGCTCTTCGGTCTGTTGGAAAAAAAACTCGGCCTGCCCCACGGCAGCATCCCGCTAGAACCGATGATCGAAACCCCGCAGGCCATCATCGACCACCAGGGAAGCTGCCCGCTGTTAGGTATCGTCGAGGCGGCGGAAGGGCGTTGTCACAGCGTCCATTTCGGCGTTTATGATTACACCGCCTCCAGCGGCATCACCGCCGCCTATCAAACGATGGGCCACCCGGCCTGCGACTTCGCCCGCGCCCACATGGTCGTTTCGCTCGCCGGCACCGGCGTCCACATCTCCGACGGCGCGACCAACATCCTGCCCGTCGCCCCTCACCGGGGGGAGAATCTATCACACGCGCAGCTCGCGCAAAACCGCGCCGCCGTGCACGGCGCGTGGCGGCTCGGCTATCAGGACAACCTGCACTCGCTGGTCAACGGAATCTATCAGGGCTGGGACCTGCATCCCGCGCAGCTGGTGGCGCGCTACGCCGCCGTTTACAGCTTCTTTCTTGAAGGCCAGCAGGCGGCGTCCGGACGGCTCAAGGCGTTTGTGGAAAAAGCCGCGCTGGCGTCGCTCTTCGGCGACGTCTTCGACGATGCCGCCACCGGCCAGGGCCTGCTCAACTTCTTCCTGCGCGGCATCGCCTGCGGCGCCATCACCGAGGCCGAAGCGCTCGAAACCGGCCTCACCCTGGAGGAAATCCGCTCGCGCTCTTTTTACAAAATTCTCACCGGCCGCCGCCAGCCCTAACAGCCCGCGCGCCCGCCTTTCCGCCGCCTGCGGCTGCGAATGGGTTGCTCCGGCGAAATTCCCGGCGCAGGATTCCCGGCACACCTTCATGAAGATCACCCGCACCCTCGCAACCTGCACCACCCCGGATGGCGCGCGACTCACCCTGCACGAGCACGATGGCCAGCATTTCCTCAAGGTCGCCGGGCTGCAACTGATGAGCACCACCGCCTCCTCGTCCGAAGAGCAAATGGCCGAGCTCTCGTGCCACCACCTGCCCGCCCAACCGCGCGTGCTCATCGGCGGGCTCGGCTTCGGCTTCACGCTCAAGCGCGTGCTCGCGCTCACCGGACCGGATGCGCGGGTGGACGTGGCGGAACTGCTGCCCGAAGTCGTCGCCTGGAACCGCGAATTCCTGCACGAGGTGAACGGCAAACTGCTGGATGATCCGCGGGTGGGAATCCATGTCCGCGACGTTTATGACCTCATCGACCGCTGCGGCAGCGACCGCTATCACGCAATATTGTTAGATGTGGACAACGGCCCCGATCCGTTTGTGCAAAATGTCAACGAGCGCCTCTACGCCAAGCCCGGCATCCAGCGCATCAAAAACGCGCTGCACCCCGGCGGCCGGGTGATTTTCTGGTCGGCGCACCCTGACAAGTCGTTCGCCCGCTCGCTGCAGGGGCTGTTCAAAAACGTCGAATGCATCCCCGCGAAGGCCTATCCGAAAGCGAAACGTTTCACCCACACGCTCTTCGTCGCGGACCGGGATTGACCGGACGCCTGGTGGACGGAGGCCGCCTGTTGGACGGAGGCCGCCACGCCTTTGTCTTGATACCCATTTCCCGCTCTTCGTCCCAAGGGGACGGGTCATCAAAGCCCGGCGGATGCTCTTCGTCCCAACGGGGACGGATCATCAAAGCCCGGCACGCCGTGCCGGGTCGGGATTCCCGGGAATCTGCGCGTCCTACAGGGACGCCTCATGCGGGGAAGCTGCCAATGCCCGAAGCCGTCGTCGCCAACTCCCGTCGCCG
>JBIPND010000651.1:0-2842 GCA_044374015.1 Luteolibacter sp.
GCGGGACCGGCGGAAATCACGTCGAAGGTGACCGCCGTTCCGAAGTCGATGATGATCGCCGGCACGCCATGGCGGGAAAGCACGCCGGCGGCGTTGGCCAGCCGGTCGGCGCCGATTTGCGCGGGGACCGGGTAGTCGATGCCCATTCCCAGCGGGCTTTCGCAATTGAGAAAATGCACCGGACAACGGTCTTGAAACCAATCGCCGAGCACCCGCGCCTTGGCCGGGACCACCGAACCAATCATCACCGCCTCGTAGGCCACGCCTTCCAACAGCTGGGCGAGGGTCTCGCTCGAGACCTCGGCGGTGGGAATCATCCCCCGCCAGTCAAGCAGCTTGTCCCGGTTTCCGAGGGCAAACTTGGTGCGGGTGTTGGAATTGTCGATGAGGAGCCAGGCCATGGTTACCAGCGGTGGGTGACAAAATAGGCGGCATTCGGCGGCACGCCCGGGTTGGCTTTGATGCTGAGTTGGCCGTCGTTGATCCGCAGCGTGAGAGGCCCGCTGAGTTGCGCGGATTCCAGCCAGAATTTCAACCAGATGTCGGTAGTGCCCTGCGTTTGCGAGCCACCGAACGTGGTGGCGGCCGGTTCCAGTTCGATTCCCGACGCGGTGACCAGCCGAACCGGTTTCTCAAGATCATGAACCTCTCCGGGTCTGACCTTCAAATGCGCGGTGACCCAGAAATATGTCTGGTCCGGTTTCACTTCGACTCCGACCACTGTGCACCGCGCCGCCGGATCGACTTTCCAAGCGTAAGGGCGAAACCAACTCCACGCCGCGAACAAAGCGCACAGCAGCAGCGCCGCCCACAGGAATATCCGCACCTTCTGAAGTTTCACGCACACAGAGGAACCTGCTTGCCAGCCTGCGGCAAACGAAAAAGGGCGGGTCGTTTCCAACCCGCCCCTGAATGTTGAATTTCAAATCAATGCTGACGCATCAAGCTTGGCTGTCGCTGTATGCCGGGGAGCCGTGCTCAGCCACATCGAGGCCTTCGTGCTCTTCCTGCGCATCGACCCGCACACCCATAACGAGTTTGAGGATGAAGAACAGAAGGAATGAGGCGAGGAAGGCAAATGCCGAGATGCTCAGGGTGCCGATCAACTGGGTCACGAAATTGGCGCCACCGAAAATTCCGACCGCCAGGGTTCCCCAAATCCCGCAGATGCCGTGGACGGAGACCGCACCGACGGGATCGTCGATTTTGATTTTATCAAAGAAGAGCACCGCCAGCACCACGATGATGCCTGCAATAGCACCCACGATGACCGCATTCCATGGGGAAATCGCATCCGCACCTGCGGTGATGCCGACCAAGCCGGCCAGGATGCCGTTGAGTCCCATCGAGAGATCGGGCTTCTTCAACACCGCCCATGAGGTGAACATGGCGGCGAGTCCGCCTGCAAAACCGGCCATGGCGGTGGTCACGAAGACCCGCGAAACAGACTCGGGATCGGCACTCAGCACCGAGCCACCGTTGAAACCAAACCAGCCGAGGAAAAGCATGAACACCCCGATGTTGGCCAGTGGCAGGTTGTGCGGGAGGATCGGCTTGATGCCGTCCTTGGTGTATTTGCCCAGGCGCGGGCCGAGCACGATGATGGCAGCGAGAGCGGCAAACCCACCGAAAGCGTGAACCAGCGTGGAACCGGCAAAGTCTGCGAAGCCCATGGTGTTGAGCCAGCCGTATCCCCACTTCCAGGAGCCGGTGATCGGGTAGAGGAAGGTGACCAGGATCGCGGCGTAAATCATGAAGCTCGAGAGCTTGACGCGCTCGGCAACAGCCCCGGAGACGATGGTGGCGGCGGTGGCGGCGAACATCGCTTGGAAAATGAAATCCGCCCAGATCGTGTAGTTGGCGTAGGCACCGGTGGCCTTCGCCGTGCGGTCAGCCTCGTCCGCGAATCCATTCAACAGAGGAGATCCCATCGCGAAAAAGTCTTTGGAAACCCCGCTTTCCCATCCGGGATACATCGCATTGAAGCCCCAAGCCATATAACCGAGGGCACCGATGCAGACGATGAACAAGTTCTTGAACAGGATGTTGACCGTATTCTTCTTCTGGCAGAGCCCCGATTCCACCGAGGCGAACCCAAGGTGCATGATGAAAACCAACGCCGCTGAAAGAAGGATCCAGAGGTTGTTCACCGCGAACATCGCCGCATCGGGCCCGGCCATGAAGGCCTCGTAAGAACCCTCGGCAGGTGGCGCCTCCGCAGGTTGCTCCGCGACGGCGGCGGCAGGCTCGGCCGCCGCCACGACTTCGGTCGCCGGTGGGGGGACGACGCCGTCCTGGCCATAGGCAGGCAGGCACATGGGAACTGCGATGAACGCGATGGCTGCGGCTGTTAGCGCCCGCACTTTGGTGAGATATCGGCTGGTCATGGTGGTCAGGGTTGATCTGATTTTTGATTGCGTTTTCCCGACAATTCCGAATCGCCGGGATAACAAAACCCGGTAGAGCAAAAGCCGTGCCAAAAACTCCCGGCCGCTGATTTCTGCCAACGCACTGGCAAAAATCCCCAACCGACTCTCGGAATGTCGGATTATCTCTTGCAATCCGCTTACCCACCCTCTATCCAACCCGGGTGGTGCGCATTCCGCGTCAAATAATTCTGGACAATTACTTCGGAAAGGTGAAGCATTCGCCCTACGGAGAGCTTCCAGTGCTATTTGGCATCAGGACGCAACCTCCATCTCGCTCCTGTCTGTAACCACAACCGGCTCAGCCAAGGACGCAAGCAGCAACCGAAAACCAACATACTAAGATGCACAACTACTGCAAAACCATTGGCGCCCTGGCCGCTGCCTCCGCCCTTGTGGCCGGCAACGCTCAAGCG
>JBIPND010000653.1:0-2839 GCA_044374015.1 Luteolibacter sp.
AGTCCCGTGATCGAGGTGTCCGCGAGGTTATAGAAGCTTGGCGTGCTGTCCTGGCCGACGAACATCCAGGCACCGCCGAAGGTGCCCGCAATTCCCGCGCGGTGATCGATCCGGCCGCCTCCTGTTACAATGATGTCATTGGGGGTGGATGAGATATCGGCGGTAATCGTGGCGATGTTGGGAGAGGTCGTTGAGACAACGGCGTTTTCACTGAAAAGCGTATCCGGCACGCCGGCTTCCGACCAGTTGGTTCCGTCATTCCAATCCGAACTGGTGGTTCCGGTCCAATTGTTGTCAACCGCACGGCTGAGCGACGCGCTGAAGCAGAGGACGATGGCAGTGAAGAGCGGCGCTCCGAAGCTGCCGTTGCGGAGCATTGCGGGGGTTGATTTTGGTTTCATGGATTTTTGGGGCTTTGATTCGGTGTTTATTAGGTTTTCTTTTAATGAGGGGCTTCAAAGTAGGTCTGGATGGAGCGTGCAGGGATCTTACACGCCACAACTTCTCCCGCGACACCGAGTGTGAACCCGGCGGCTTGTTCGGTCGGATTCACCACCACGATCGCCAGCGTGCCGTCCGGATTGCTGAAAGCGATGGACTGGATCCCCTGGGGGCCGCCATCCGAGTGGATTCGGCGGGCACCGGGGTGGACGAACTTGCTGAAGTGGCCGAGGTAGTAGAACGAGGGACCGTAGGTGACCTTCTTGGTATTCGTATCGACGATGACGGGGGCGTCGCAGAAGTTTCCGACGTGATTCGGGCCGCCGCGCTGATCGAGCACGATATTCCAGTCGATGAAGCCGCAGACGTGGTTGCGGAAGTCGCCGATGATGTTGCGGGCGTAGCGTTCACCGTTCTCCCATTTGCCCATGTTGCCGGGAGCACCTTCGACGCAACCTTCGGTGAACAGGATGTGTTTGTCCGGGTATTTTTCCTGCACGCGCGCCGAGGCGGCGTAGTCATCGCTCACATACCAGTGGAGGCCCATGCCCCAAATGTATTTGGCGGTGGCAGGGTCGCCGAGCTGGGCGTCGGCGTATTTTTCGATCAGGTCGCGATTGTGATCGAGGGTGAGCAGTTTCACATCTGCGAGGCCGGCGCCGTGCAATGCCGGACCGAGGAAATCCCGGACGAAATCGCGCTCTTGTTCGGGCGTGTATTTGCAGGACTCCCAGGTCTGGTGGGCATCGACTTCATTTTGGACGGATAGCGCCCAGATCGGGATTTTCTCTTCCTCGGCCATCGCCTTCACGAATTTCACATACATATTCGCCCATGCCGGGCGGTATTCGTTGCGGAGGGATCCGCCGTCATCCATGCGGTTGTTGGTTTTCATCCACGCAGGCGGGCTCCATGGGGATGCCATCAACTTGAAGCGGTCCGCTCCGGCCACTTTGCGGGTGTCGTGGATCAGCGGCATCAGCCAGCGGCGCATCGGATCGAGGGTGAAATCGTGCAGGTCATAGTCGCCCGGAGTGGGGGCGAGCGACCACATGTTTAGTGAAAAATCGCAGGAATTAATGTGGGTGCGGGCCAGCGTGTAGCCGATGCCGTCCTTGGGGTCGTAGTAGCGGCGGAGGATTTCCATCCGCTGCTCCTGCGGCAACTGTGCGAGGACCCAAGCCGAGGATTCGGTGAGCGCGCCGCCGAAGCCGACGATTTCCTGAAAGGTCTTGGCTGGATCGCAGACGATGGCGTCCTGAGTGGAGGTGGCAGCCTTGGACGGGGCTGGCACGGCGCTGAGCCTGTGGCCGTTGTCCTTGGCGGTCTCGACCACTGACCAGACACGGGCGGGTTTCCCGGCCGCGGAGGCATGGGTGATCATCACGGACAGGCTGCCCAGCAGCAAGGTGTTGGGGACATTCAGGGATTTAAAGAAGGACGGCACGACGGAGACTTCAAGAATGGGCTGGCTGGCTGAGGATGGCGAATTGGGGTTTACGGTGACAAGCTACCCGCAGGATCGAAACTGGCTATAGTCCAAAATGACTAGGGGCCCTTGTCCTACCGGAGAAAACCCATGCACTCCGCAAGTTCCTCAAGCGTTGCGACGGCGGCGCAGAAGAGCGAGCATGCCCAAGCCACCCAACAATGCGGCACCCGGTTCGGGGATGACGGTCAGGCCGAGGACGCCGGTGGATTCGCTGAACTGCCAGGTATTTACGCCGCTGGCGAGGTCCCAGATGCCATCCAAATCACCGTCCAACAGGCTGCCAGAATACTGGTCGGCGAGTGAGATCGAGGCGAAGGCGTCGGTCTTGCTGGCGAAATCAAAGAGATTCCACGAGTGGGTTCCCGCGCCCAAGAGGGTGCCGAAGTCGAGCGTGAGCGTGCCACCGTAGGAGAGAAGACCCGCCACCCCTGCGCCGGTCAGGTTGACGAAATCATGACCACCCGCGACTCCAGCGCCCGAGGTGCCGTCGATTTCCATGAGGGTGATCCCGTTCAGATCGACCGTATTGGTGAAATTCATTTGGCCAGGACTGTTTCCCACCGCGAGCGTGCCGTTGATGACAGCGGCACCGACGGTTCCCGATCCGGAGAGAGTCGCGCCACTGTCAACCGTGGTGAGACTGCTCGTCGAGATGTTGCCGTTGATGATGAGCGCGCCTTCGGCAACGGTGGTCGTGCCCGAGTAACTGCTCGTGTTTGCAAGAGTGAGGCTGCCGACTCCGGTCTTGGTGATGCCACCCGTGCCGGTAAATTCCTGCGAGGTGCCGACGTTGAATCCATTGCTGTTGATCACCGCGCCGCCGCTTTGCAGGTTGGCGGTGTCGAGGTTCGTGATGAAGTTCGAATCGTCCTGTTTGGCCTTCACGATGCCGCCATTGAAGTTGAC
>JBIPND010000654.1:0-2837 GCA_044374015.1 Luteolibacter sp.
GCGGCCCACATGTTCCGACATCTGCCGGTAAGCCTCCGCAGAGGAGATCATACGCCGCGAGGACAAGATCCGCTGCATCCGTTCCACGCTGATCAGCGGGCGGATGGGAATGGGCGGGGCTTGGTTCGTTTTCACTGGGCATGAGGATAGGGCAGAATCGGGGTGGTGACAAGGGGCAAGGTTGAGGGATGAAGGATGAATTATGAAGGGGAAGATTTTGCTTTTATCGAGATGGTTGTGAAGATGGCGAGCAGCTGTTGATTCTCGTCGCGGAGAAGGGAGAGTTTGGCTTCGGTTACGATTTCGGAGCGGACGAGGAGTTCGAGCCAGTAGGAAGTTTCGTCGAGTTCCTTCAGGCAGTCACCGATTTTGGCGATGAACTCGGCCTTGGAACGAGCCCTTTGGGCTTCCCGGTAGTTCGCACCGACGGAAGTGCCGGAGCGGAGGATCTGCTTACCAAGGACCCTTGCCTCCTCGGTCTTGGGCAAGCCGACAAACATCCTCACCACACGGACCGCAAACTCCATTGTCCGCTCGACCAAGTCTGAATTTCCTTCATCCTTCATAATTCATATTTCATCCTTTCAAATGGGTGCCCATTTTCTGGAGATGGGCGTCGACCTTGGCGGCGAGCTGCTCCACCTCGTCCACGATCTGCGGCAGCGGGGCGGCGTAGCGGTCGGCGAGCAGGCGGATGCGGCTGGTGAGGGTCTGGGAGACGCGGTCGAGCTCGCCCTGGATGGCGGCGGCAAGAGTGGTGAGCCATTTGTCGTCCACGACGAGGGTCTGGATTTCGGCCTCGGTGAGCTGCGGGTATTTCTGGTAGGCGAGCAGGTCGAGCGCGAGTTCGGCGTCGCGGATGGCTTTTTTGAGATCGGCTTCCTCGGAGTTGAGGCTGAGCCATTGCTTGAGGACGGCGATTTCCTCGGCGTCTTCGCCGGGAGCGCTGAGCCCCAGCTCGGCAGCCTTCTTCTTTTTCGCGCCAAGCTGGGGCTTGGCGCTCCCGGGGCCGATCGCCCTGAGCTGGGCGTTGACCTCGGCTTTGTTGATTTTTTCCAGAGCTCCGAGGAATCCTTCTTCGCCGCCGTGTTCCTCCTCCATTTCGGCGAGGGTGGCGGTGATGGCTTCGAGATCGGCAGTGGCACCATCGATTTCGGCCTGCTCCTTGGCGAAGTAGCGGGCGACGATGAGGGGCTTGGGCACGAGGTCGCAGGTCCAGCCTTTGTCCTTGGTCTTGCCCTTCTTGTCGGTCTCTAAAATGCGGGAAGTTTTCGCCACCCAGCCGTCGGCGGCGATGAGGTAGCAGTCGTCCTGCAGGGTGGCGGCCCAGTAGTCCATCAGGTGTTGATAGACGGCGTAGGGGTCGATGAGCAGCTGGCTTTCCGCGTGGTGCAGGAGGTTTTCCGAAAGCTCGCGGATGACTTCCTTGGGCAGGCAGTCGAGCTGGATGGTGCGCAGGCTGACAGCCGCTTTTTTGCGCCACTTTTTGAAATGCGTTTCCAGCCCGGCGATGAAGCCGGCGAACTGCGGGTGGCCGTGGATCAGCGGCTTGATCTCGGCGGCCGGGGTGCGGAGTGCGGCGTAGCCGGCGCGGTCCTTCTTGAAGAGGGCGGCGCGGAGTTCGGGGCAGATGTCCCAATACTCATGCAGGGCGTCGATGTCACGGTTGGGGATGCCGCCGAGCAGGTGGCCGCCGATGTCCTGGATGTCCTCGGCTTCCTGGGTGTCGATGTAGCGGGGCAGGTTGAGATTGAAGTCGTTTTTCTCGATCTCATTCAGCGGGACGAGGCGGGAGTAGCCGGGGTGTTCCTCGGCGTTGGTGAAGACATCGACGATCTGGTGGAGGTCGCGCTCGCGGAGGCGGTTCTTGTTACCGTCCTTGATAAAGCCCTTGGAGGCGTCGATCATGAAGATGCCTTTGCGGGCGGTGGCGTTCTCCTTGTCGAGGACGAGGATGCAGGCGGGGATGCCGGTGCCGTAGAAGAGGTTGGCGGGCAGGCCGATGATGCCCTTGAGGGTGCCGGAGCGGACGAGATTTTTCCGGATGACGGCCTCGGCATTGCCGCGGAACAGGACGCCGTGGGGAAGGATGCAGGCACCTTTCCCGGTGCTTTTCATCGAGCGGATGATGTGCAGCAGGAAGGCGTAGTCGCCCTGCTTGGCGGGTGGCTCGCCCCACTCGAAGCGCTGGTAGGGATCATTGGATGGCGTGAGGCCGGTGGACCAAGTCTTCTCGGAGAAGGGCACACCGGCCACGACATAATCGTAGGTGCGGAGTTTTTCGCCGTCCTTGAACTTGGGATCGGAGAGGGTGTTGCCCGTCAGGATATTGGCGGTGGGAAAATCGTGCAGAATCATATTCATGCGCGCCAGACCGGCGTAGGTCGCGTCCTTTTCCTGGCCTTCCAAAGTGATCTGTTTTCCCGCCTCCACAGCGACTCTCAACAGTAATGAGCCGGAGCCGCAGATGGGGTCGTGGGCGATGGTATTAGCTTTGCTATTCATCGGTGTTATGCCTATAACTTTGGCCACGACCTGACTTATCTCGGCAGGTATATAGAAGTAGCCTTTACCCTTGCCGCTCTCGGTGGCGAAATGCCGCATGAGATACTCGTAGGCGTCGCCGAGGATGTCGTCGTTGTCGGCGCGGTTTTTCGAGAAATCGAGTTCCGGCTTCTGGAAGATGGCGACCAGATTGGAGAGCCGCTCGACCATCGCATTGCCCTCGCCAAGTTTATTGGGGTCGTTGAAGTCGGGGAAGTCGCTCTTGGACAGGCGGGAGTTCGCCTCGACCAGCGGCTGGATGATGTTCTTGTTGATGCGGTCGCCGATGTCGG
>JBIPND010000655.1:0-2836 GCA_044374015.1 Luteolibacter sp.
GGAGCCTTGGGCGAAACCGGTGATGCCGGCACCCGCCGAGCCGGTGTTCGCCAGGTTGTAGGTTCCCGCCGAATTGTCCTGGCCTACAAACATCCAGGCCCCGCCATTGGTGCCGGCGGTTCCCTCCGTATGATCGAGGCGACTGCCATTGCGGATATCAATGTCATTGGGAGTTATCAAAAGGGTGGCGGAGATGGTGGCGATGTTGCCTGATCCGCCATTGTTGATAATCGCATTTTGCCCCGCGGGAAGAGAGCCTCCACTCCAGTTGGTCGCATCGTTCCAATCCGTGCTGGTGGTGCCGGACCAATCCGCGGCGTTGGCGGCGGAGAGGCCGAAAGAAACGACGATGGCGGTAACGAGGGGGACTCCGATGCTTGAGTTGCGGAGGCCGTGGGTAGGGTTGTTGGGTTTCATGGTTTTTTCTGGGATGGATTGTTCAGGGTTAAGGTGCCGAAGGTTTGGGGAACGGTGCTGGGGTAGAAGCATGGCCCGGGATTTCTCGTCATGGCTATAGTCCGAAATGACTAGGCCGCTGGCGTCCATCCATCATGGCAAAAAGGTTCCACGGAGACGCATGAACCGCTGATCGACTCCGGAAATCGCGGCCGCATCCCGCACCGTCACCTGCTCGCGGATCTCATCGAGGGGAATCACTTCGGTTTCCAGGGTGAAGCCCGCGCCTGAATTCCACGTCCTCAGATCACTGGAAACCTCGCCGATGCATTCAAAGTCGAAACGCCGCCTCAATCGTGAGTAGGTGATGGAGAGGGATCCGTTCTGGATGCCGACGATGGGAAAGCCACCGTTTTCGGTTGTTGCCCGGAGCCACGGACTGATGCCGGAAGTGTAGGCAAAAACATTGGCCAGTCCGTCGTGGTTCGGATCGGCATCCGGGGCGCTGAGACTGGCGTTGGCGAGCTGTCCGGCGGAGAACCAGGTGTTTTGAAATGAGTTCCAACTTGAAGTTCCGGGTGGCAGCACGGTGAGGCTGACGTTGTCAAAGATGGCGGTGTTGAGAGCGCCATTGTGATGAGATGTTACTGCCAGGCC
Organism: Luteolibacter sp.; assembly: GCA_044374015.1. GTDB lineage: Bacteria > Verrucomicrobiota > Verrucomicrobiia > Verrucomicrobiales > Akkermansiaceae > Luteolibacter. Next base: position 1,054 of record JBIPND010000655.1, read on the forward strand.
GGCAAGGATTTCCGAATTCATCGCGAGCGTCACGGCATGGGTGTTCGTCCAAGTCTCGCCGTCGTTGGATTGCCATCCGGTGAAAGTGTTGCCGCTGCGCACGATCCGTAGCCACCGCGGCGCGTTGCTTGCGCTGAGTTGGTGGTCGGAGGTGCTTGCTCCCTCGGAGTTCCGGTGTTGCAAACGGGTGCCTCCGCCCTCCGGAGTGACCAGCAGCGAGACATTTTTGGCACCAGTGGCATTGGACTCGCGCATCATCAATCCGGCCTTCGCCCAGTAGTCGGTGTTGGACATGCTCACGAGGCGTGCGGTGATCACGCAATCGCCGCCGAGGGTCTGGGAGACGAAACTGAAGGCGTCCTCAGTCCCCCAGATGTCCGATCCGGCCCCTTGGAGAGTAAATGTATCATCCACGAAACTGGAGCTTCCTGCGATGCCCACGTTTCCAATGTCCTGCCGCAACCAGGCCGTGGGCAGACCGGGAATGGTGAGGCTGACCTCCTCCGAGGCAGGGCCGAACACATTGCCTGCGTAAGCGACGACCGCGTAGTAATACCTCAGCCCTTTTTGGGCGAAGCGGTCCGTGAACTCCGGCTCGCTGAGATAGGTGGCAACATTGGAATAAGGACCACCCGATTGGGTCGCCCGTTTCACCGTGTAGGAGGACGCGCCGGAAACGGGACTCCAGTTGAGGGTTGCCGCCTGGCCCGTGACCGCCGCTTCAAGCCCCTGAGGCGCGGCGGGAACGGCGGCGGCCGGGACCCAGGTCATCGCGACGACCGACTCCCGAAAATATTCCCACCCCGATGGATGGGTGCGTGTGCAGGTGAGACCGTCGGCAGATCCGCCTTCCGAAGAAACATAGAGACTGTTGGAGCCTTGCAAGGTGAACGCTCCACTGAGGTTTCTCAGCAGGAACCGCTCATCCGTGCCGATGCTTGCGGCGTCTGCGTAAAGTTTGCTGTCGGTGGTGTTGAGGCGAAGGTATTTGCCATTTGAGGCACGAAGGGCGGCGCGTCCGGCACCTGCATCGGTCAAGGTGAAGCGCTCCCTCGTCCCTTCGCTGGTAGCGGTGGAAGAGGCGAGTTTGTCTCCGTTACGATAGGTCACGTAGAGCCCGTTGCTGCCCTTCAGCGTGACGGTCCGGACCGGGACCTTGGCCGGGGTGGTCGGCGGCACGGTGGCGTTTTCCCAAATGAAATTCACCGATGCAATGTTGTAGGAACCGGCCACGTTCGCGATGCGGATCGCCTGCGTGCCCGCACCGGCGAAGCCGCCGCTGCAAACCATTGTCTGATAGGTGGCGTCTCCACCGGTGTCGGGAATCGTCGCGCTGGCGAGGACCCGCAGTCCGTCGCCGTCCTGGATTTCCACCTTGCCGTCAGCGCCGCCGCCCTTCGCGACGCGCAGTTCGATGCGGTAGGTGCCCGGCGTGGCGACCGTCACGGTGTAGCGCATCCACTCGGGGGCCACGAACCAACCGACATTGTAGCCGTTGGACAAGGCGTCGGCGCAGGTTTGCACATCCACCCCGTTGTTGCGGTAGGACCACCCTTCGTTCCACGCGGTATAGTTTCCGGTGGTGAGGTTGTAGTTTTCCCATGCGGTATCCGAATAGGCATGGCCATTCATTCCCTGGTCGTAGGCCGTGGCGTGGACGCGTCCCGGGATTTGATGCTGCGCAAAGGGTCTGGTATCTCGGTTGCCGGGCTGGTTTTGAATCGAACGGATTACTTCGGTCTGGGCACGGCAGTTTTCCAATCGGACGCTGTCCACAAGCTCC
>JBIPND010000657.1:0-2833 GCA_044374015.1 Luteolibacter sp.
CACTCTCCCACTCTCCCACTCTCCCACTCTCCCACTCTCCCACTCTCCCACTCTCCCACTCCCCCCATCCTCTTCCCACCCCATGGATCTCAAAACCTACCTCACCACCCGCGCCGCCGAAGTGGATGCGGCGATGGATGGCTTTTTGCCGAGCGCGAAAGAGCGTCCCGCGACCATCCACTCGGCGATGCGTTACAGCGTCTTTGCCGGCGGCAAGCGGTTGCGGCCGGTGCTTTGCCTGGCTGCGGCGGAAGCGTGTGGCGGAGAAATTTCCAACGCGCTGGCTCCGGCCTGCGCGGTGGAATTGATGCATACCTACTCGCTGGTGCATGATGATTTGCCGGCGATGGATGACGACGATTTGCGCCGCGGCCGTCCGACCTGTCACAAAGTTTATGGCGAGGGCATGGCGGTGCTTTGCGGCGACGCCTTGCTCACCGAATCGTTCAGCGTGCTGGCGAAAACCCCGGCGGCCAAACGTTACGGCACCCGCGACTACATCGCAGAACTCGCCGAAACCGGAGGCAGCCGGAAACTCATCGGCGGTCAGGTGATGGACCTCGAAGGCGAAGGAAGAAAGCTCACCAAGCGCGATCTCGTCCGCATCCATGAAGCGAAAACCGCCGCGCTGCTCACCACCTCGCTGCGACTCGGCGCGATGACCGCCAACGCGACTCCCGCAAAACTCGACGCGCTCACCCGCTTCGGCCGCGCGCTCGGGCTCGCCTTTCAAGTGATCGACGACATCCTCGACGTCACCCAAAGCAGCGACGTCCTCGGCAAAACCGCGGGTAAGGACGAGGCCGCTGAAAAATCCACCTATCCCGCGATTCTCGGGCTCGACGCCTCGCGCCGCGAAGCCGCGAAACTCACCCGCGCAGCGATGGCGGCGCTGGAGTCGTTCGGTGCCAAAGGCAACCGCTTGCGGGAGTTGGCGGATCATTTGTTGAGCCGGAATTACTGAGAGCGGCTGGGAGCCGGGCATGCTCCCATGAATTCCTTTCACTCTTTCTGGCCGGTCTGCATGGTTCCTGCTTAATTCCTTGGAGACATGATGAATTGGGAAAAACAACGGCTGGCCGAAGACGCGGAACATCGGGAGTGGCGGCGTTGGGGGCCGTTTCTGAGTGAGCGCCAATGGGGGACGGTGCGCGAGGATTACTCGGACCATGGCAACAGCTGGGCGAGTTTTCCCCACGATCACGCCCGCCGCCGCGCCTATCGATGGGGCGAAGACGGACTGTTAGGGTGGTCGGACCGGCAATGCCGGATGTGCTTTGCGCCGGCGCTGTGGAATGGCAAGGACACGATTTTGAAGGAGCGGCTGTTCGGCCTGGGCGGCAATGAGGGCAACCACGGCGAGGACGTGAAGGAATGTTATTACTATCTCGATTCCTCGCCCACCCATTCCTACACCAAGGGGCTCTACAAATACCCGCACTGCAAGTTTCCCTACACGGCGGTGCGCGAGGAAAACCAGCGGCTCGGCCGGGGCGGGCCGGAGCTGGAGCTGGCAGACATGGGCGTGTTCGACGAGGGCCGCTACTTCGACGTCGTCCAGGAGGTGGCGAAACGCTCGCCGGAGGACATCCTGTGGCGGATCACCGTGACCAACCACGGCCCGGAAGCCGCGCCGATCCACGTCTTGCCCACGCTCTGGTTCCGCAACACGTGGAGTTGGGAAAACAGCCGTGAAGCGCCGACACGCAAGCCCGAAATCGTCGCCGATGGCGGCGCTCTGGTCGCCCGTCACGAGTCGCTGGGAGAATACCGGTTCATGGTCGATTCTCCGGGCAGCCACAAGAAGGCACCCTGGCTGTTCACCGAAAACGAAACCAATCACAAGTCGGTGTTCGGCACCGAAAATGTCTGCGCCCATGTCAAAGACGGCTTCCACCGCCACCTGATCCACGGCGAGAAAAACGCGGTTTCGCCGCTGCCCTCCGGCACCAAAGCCGCCGCTCATTTCCAATTCATGGTGCCTGCGGGAAAATCCATCACCATCCGCTGCCGGCTGCATGCGACCAAGGAGTCCAACGGTTTCGACCGGTTCGAAAGATACGACGAAACCTTCGCCGAGCGCATTGCCGAGTGCGATGAATTCTACGAAGAGGTGCTTCCCAGGGACATTTCCCACGACGAGCGCCTCATTTGCCGCCAAGGCTACTCCGGGCTGTTATGGACCAAACAATTCTTCTACTACGTCATCGATGAATGGTTGTTAGGCGAGAACAGCGAGCCTTCGCTGGAGGCCCGCCAGAGGGGCCGCAACGCGGATTGGCACCACCTTCACGCGCGCGACATCCTCTCGATGCCCGACAAATGGGAATACCCGTGGTTTGCCGCGTGGGACACCGCCTTCCACATGATTCCGTTCGCGGCGATCGATCCGGCATTCGCCAAAAGCCAGCTGCTGCTGCTGTTGCGCGAGTGGTACATGCACCCGAACGGCCAACTCCCGGCCTATGAGTGGAATTTTTCCGACGTCAACCCGCCCGTCCACGCCTGGGCGGTCTGGCGGGTTTATAAAATCTCCGATCCCAAGGGCAAACGCGACCTGTTATTCCTCGAGCGCGCCTTCCAGAAACTCCTGCTTAATTTCACCTGGTGGGTGAACCGCAAGGACATCGAAGGCCGCCATGTCTTCGGCGGCGGCTTCCTCGGACTCGACAACATCGGGGTCTTCGACCGCTCCCACGCGCTGCCCGGCGGCGGCCGGCTCAACCAGGCGGACGGCACCGCCTGGATGGCCTCCTACTGCCTAACCATGCTGTCGATCTCGCTGGAACTCGCGCTGGAAAAACCCGCCTACGAGGACATCGCCTCGAAATTT
>JBIPND010000656.1:0-2833 GCA_044374015.1 Luteolibacter sp.
CTAGGTGCCAACTTTCGGAACGTTTCTAAATCGATCTTCCCATTTTCGGAAGATAATCAACACCCATGCTAGTCGTTCACGTTGCTAGGTTATCATTCTTGTCTGCCTTCGCTGGGGTCCTTTCTATCAGCGGTTGAAGAGAAATGGAGCAAGCGCGCAAGAAGGCAATCCCACCAGTGGCAAAAAATTATTCCATCGCCCCCATAGTGACTTCCCGCCAATCCTCAAAAGGACTGACGGGAAGTCCCCGGATCGGCATTTTTCTGGAGCAATCCGAAATTCAGGCGGCGATGGCGGGAGCCAGTGTTTCGGTCGCGACGTCTTCCATTGATGTCTCCTCGGTGAAGCGTAGGCTCATGAGCACGCAGAAGTTGCCGGAGGGGCTGGTGGCCATGCCGGGGTTGAGCTTGTCCACGAGGCGCAGCGTGGGACCGATTTCGATGGCGTCTGCCAGATACTTCGGGTCGAAAGCGATCACGGGTGGTTGGCCTTCGGTGGTGACGGGCACCTGGATAGTCGCGCCCACGGTGTCGTAGTCGCGGTGGGTCAGGGTGAGGTGGCCCGGTGTTTCGCATGTGAGGCGCACGGAGTTCGACTTGCCCTTCAGCGACCGCAACCAAGCGATGAGTGCGGCGCGGTGCGTTTCCGGGACGGTGACGGATTCGGGGAGGTAGCTAGGAATCACGTGTTGGTAACCCGGGTAGCGGCCTTCGATGGTTTTGGCGATGAGCGTGTGCGGACCGGAGCGGAACTGGATGTGTAAATCCTCCGTCTTGTCCGCTTGCAGGACAGTGGTGTCTCGGTTGCCGAAGTCGGGATGGACGAGCTAAAAAAAGGCGCATCGCTGGTGCCGCCACTCCCCCCGGAACTCCACACAAGGTCGAGTTCCGGGGAGATTGTTTCAACGGCGCTCGTGACTTGCAGTATCCGATGCGGACGTCACATGGCATGCATGCCGCTCACGCGACATCCGGAGGTCGGATTCCCAGCCGGGGCGGGTGCCGTCGAGCAGGCGGCGGATCACATCCTCGCCGAAGAACTCGACGAGGTCGGCGGCGATGCGGCGCTTCAGCACCAAGGCGGCACTGTCTTTGAGTCCGCAACGCTTGCCGGCCTCGCGCATCGTCCCACCTTCCACCAACACTAGGATGGCAACCCGGTGGCGCGGCGGATGCGCGGCAAGGAAGCTCTCCCAGTCCAGATTGCGGGCAGCGTCTTCCGCTGGATCGGATTCCTGACCATCGAACTCCAGTGGCTGGACGACGTCGTGCAAGGTTCCGAAATCCCCGGACTCGAACTCGACCTCACGGTCCAGCCAGTCATGCCGCGCCTTGCCGTCGATCTGACAGCCCGGCGACATGACATCGCTGCGTCCCGTGTAATAACTCCGGCGGCCGCTGCGGGCTGCCTTGGCGGCGTAATACGACATGTTGCCAGCCGTGAACGTCTTCCCCGCTTTTTCCGCCGAGTCCATCATCCGCGCCGCCATCAAAGTGGCGTCTTGGACAATCTCCTCGTCGTCCTCACAGCCTATCTTGGGGATCGACCGCGCGGCATTGCGAAGGCGCGGGACGACTTCGTGAACTAACATTTCTTCAAGCATGGGGCTCATATTGTTTGGTTCCTTTCGGTTTCATTGTGAAAGGCAACACGACGACGGCCCCCACGCAGGGACCTGCCGTGGCGATTGCCAAGGTGGGGTCCTGCGCCCGCCGGACGGCGGGTGCTGGGGTGTGAATGTTGAAATCAAGAAATGGGCCGCCACGGACATCGGAGGACATGTCATGACGGCCCGGTGTCAGCCCGGTCCGCGCAGGGAGTGTCGCGTGACCGGGCTGACCTCTGGTGACGCCTTGCCGGTGCGGGTGGTGACCGGAGTGGTTCGCGCGACCGGGTCACTGCCACACCCGGACCCAGTCGACCTCCATGGCCGCCGGGAACCGGGTGCTGTCGGAGGGCGGACCGGGGAAGTGACCGCCCACCGCCAGATTGAGCAAGAGGTGGAACCGTTGGTCGTAGGGAGAGTGGCTCCCGGTGGGCGCGCCCCAGTGTTCAGGTCGGCGCTCGCGCACGACGCGGCCGTCGATCACCCACTGGATCCGGTCAGGTTGCCAGTCGATGGCGTAAGTGACGAACTCGTCGCTGAACTTGGGCTGCCAGATTCCGCGCCGCACCGTGTGGTGGACAAACTTGTTTTCTGGCCAGTTACCACCAAAGTGCAGCGCTCCGCTGACAGTGCGCGGCTGGTGCCCCCGGTTCTCCGCGATGTCGATTTCGCCTGACTTGGCCCAGGTCCCGTAATGGTCGTCGGTGGGCAGCAGCCAGATGGCCGGCCACAGCCCGCGCCCCTCCGGGATCTTGGCGCGGATCTCAAATCGGCCGTAGGTCCAATCGCCGCGGTGCTTGGTGCGCACGCGTCCGCTGGAGAAATCCCGCAACGTGCCGGCGACGTTGGTCGCCTCCCGGTGCGCCTGCAGGATCAGCCGCGAGTCCTCGACCCGCACGTTGCACGGTCGGTCGGTGTACATCTGCAACTCGTGGTTGCCACCGCCGAACGCGTTCACCTCGCGCTCCCACTTGGTGTGGTCGATGGAGGTGCCGTTAAATTCGTCGGACCAGACGAGACGTTTGTTTTGGTCGTCGGAATGAGTTGAGTCGTGGAGAACTCCCGTCACCAAGCGCTGGGAATCCAAATCCTGGTTATTACGTGGCACGGCAGTGAGATTAGGGTTTCGCTCGGGTGACTAATTTAATTACCTGCCTGAAGATCGCAGCACGGCGGCCGATTCGGTAAAACTGGTGAAGAACGTCTCGGAAAACTACTCGATCTTCA
>JBIPND010000061.1:0-9568 GCA_044374015.1 Luteolibacter sp.
CGCGGACAATGGTAATGCCAGCGCCCAGGGCATTCTAGGTCTCTGCTATAGCGAAGGCAAAGGAGTCCCAAAAGATCAAGTAGAGGCCGTCAATTGGCACCGCAAAGCGGCTGATCAGGGTAATGCTGTTGCTCAGAATTTACTTGCAAACTGTTACCTTGACGGGCTAGGGGTGACTCAAGACCATGCAGAATCCGTCAAATGGTTTCGAAAATCCGCTAATCAAGGGAATCCTGATGCTCAACGCGAGATGGGTAGCGCATATAGCTCCGGTAGAGGTGTGCCTCAAAATGAATTTGAAGCGTTTAGTTGGTTTGAAAAATCAGCCGCTCAGGGAGATTCGATTTCTCAGTATAACCTAGGAGTTAGCTATGCTACTGGAAGATGCGTGGCAAAAGATACAGCAGAAGCTGTCAAATGGTTACAGAAATCCGCTTGCCAGAGCTTTGGCATGGCACAATGCAGGCTTGGTGTACATTACGCGATGGGTGAAGGTGTTCCAGTAAATCACGTTACAGCTTGCATGTGGTATCATTTAGCTGGTTCAAATGGAGTTTCCGCCGCAGCTAAATTGATCGAATCCTCACATAAACAAATGACCCTTGAGCAGCAGACCGAATCCTTGCGTCTTAGTCGGGAATGGAAGCCTCCGCAAAATACCGATGGTAAATGACGTCGGATTTTTCGGTCGTCCATAGTCTGAAGTTCCATTACAAACTACAAGCATTCATGAAGCCACGTAATTTCAATTCATCCTTTTTATGGAGAAGGCAGCGAATGACAGAGATACGGAAGCCATGATAGACTTATCTAACTTTTACTACAATAAAAGTAGCCCAAGAAAGAAGTTCTGAATGGAAGCCAAAACCATAAAACTCACAACAAATGAGAACGTCTACTTTTGCTCTCTTCTACATTGTTGGTTCGGCTTGCTTCTCCTTTGCGCTAGAGAGTGAGACCAAGCAATTTACCTCAGCCTATAACGTATCCATCTCGACCCCCAAGGATTGGGTATGGGACTCAGAGTCCGTTCGGGATGCCAAAGTAACGATTACAGAGATGTTGTTCAAGATCAAGACTGACGGGAAGGTTCGCCTATTGAATACCGGCCTCCCCCCTGCGTCACCCGATGGGTATTGCAGAATCCGTCTGAACATTCTCTCCAACGCCAAGTTATCCCAAAAGGAAACCCGCGAATTGTCAGATGCCGACTTGGAAGAACTCGCGAAAGGGGCACGCGAAGAGTTAACAAACATGCCGACGTTTACGGTCACTTCGATTTCTCGCCGCCGACAAGATTGACTTCAAATTCTCCGAGTTTCATACCAGTGATTCTGGAGCTTCATCCGTTCACTGCTCACCGGTCACGCGCCTGCTTGTTGATTCGTTCTTGCGCTTCTTGAGCTCGGCGTCGGGTTTCCTCCATCCATCGTTGCTGCTCCTGTTGCGTTTTTCTCTGCTCGGCCTCGCGTTCCATTCGTTGCTGTTGTTGGCGGATCTTCTCCATCTCGAAGCGCGTGTCAGCTTGCATCCTCTGCATGTCTCTGGCCGCTCTTGCCGACTGCTCATTCATTTGCGCAATCCCGGCCATTTCTTCTTCCCCCCGTGCCCGTTGCTCAGCTGCTGCAATAGCCTTTTCAAAAGCTTGAAGTTCGGCCTCAAACTTGGCAGCGGAGACTGAATCTCCACGATCGGTGGCCGCTCGAAGGTTGTATTCTGCTGCAGCTTTCGATGCAGGAAGATCATGCTTCCCCATATTGACCTCCGTGGCAAAGGATGCGACTGGCAAAAAGGACGGCTAAAATCGTTTTCATGGTCCGCACGCTACATCAGGGCCGATGTCGCCGTTCAAGCCGTTTCTGTTACTGGTACCCGGCCGTTCGTTCCTCGCTCCGACCACGGCTCCTTCAAACACTCTTCGGCGCATTCCGGAAGACCGGGACCAGCCGGGGAATACCGGCTCGTCCCTCGGGCGGGCGAACTGCCTGCGGGATCGCTTGGTCGCGGGGCCCGAGCTTCATGGTCTGCCTCCGCCTATCGGCGACCCCAGTGGGGGCGGAGGTGCCTCCGAGGCTACCATGGTCTCCCCGCAACAAAGCGCTGTCCACGCCACTGCGCCCGCTGCGGCGTGCCGCGTCTCACCGGCTCCACCCAAACCATCCAGTTGCCAGCGCTCTCGCATCTGCCGCATGTCAGGCTCGGGTGCAATGGCGCGGCGCGTCCGTGATTTACGGAACAGCGATAGAAGGGGCTTGACGTCCGTGGTAGCGTTTTACCACAACGACCGAAAGGACCCTCATGTTCAACGAAACGATCAAATCTCTGCGCCTTGAAAGACGCCTCACCCTGCGCGACTTCTGCGCACAAGTCGGCTTGGATCCAAGCAATTGGAGCAAGGTCGAACGTGGGGTAAATCCCCCGCCCGGCGATATCGGACTTTTGGAACGACTGGCTGAGTTCTTCGGTCTATCGGGAGACAGCAAGCTGGCTATCATGGACGAGGCCGCGCTCCAGCGGCGCGAAATTCCCGCCGATGTGGCCGGTCATGCGATTCTGCAACGGGCGCTTCCCGCTTTCTACCGTGCAGCTCGCGGCCATGAACTCACGGCACAGGAGCTGGACAGCCTCGCCGAGGATATCAGGAAGCTGCACACTGCCGACAGCGAGTAAACGAAACCATCATGGAACACGTTTGGCAGAAAATCGGAGAGCTGCGGGCCGAGTTTGATCTTTTGAAGGTGGATTGCACGCCAATCGACGTGCTCACATTCTTTGAAGAGGATCTGGGCCTGGATGCGATACCGTTCGATAATCTGACCTCCAGATATCGGGTTGAAGCGGCCATCAAGGCGGACTTCAGCGGCATTTATCTGGATGCCGAGCAATACGCGCTGATGGAAAAAGGTCCCGAGTGGAAACTCAACCGCCTCCGTTTCACAGTGGCACACGAGCTGGGGCATTATTATCTGCACCGGGACCTTCCTCAGGATTCCGATTTTTCCTCCATGCCCGATTTCGCACGGTGGGCGGCGAATTACGGGGGCCGAATGTACAACACTGAACAGGAGGCTAATGAATTTGCCGGGCGACTGCTGGTTCCCGAAGTTCGACTTGCTGCCCTTTTCGAAGAGTTCGCGCCGGATGCAGAACGCCTTTTCCCCAATTTCATGCAGAGCGGTCCCCTCCGTGACAAGTTTGCGGAGAAAGTCGCGCCTCGGTTTGGCGTGAATTCACCTGTCATCGCGATTCGGCTGGATCGTGACGGAATCTGGCCAGCCGCTTGATTCCTGTCCAAACCAAGTCACTCGGCAATGCACCTGCAGACCACGCCCTTCAACCGAATTTTGATCGGCTGCGCGCTGGTTCTGGAAAGACCGGGCAAAGACCACCCGTTCCACTCGCCACGAACCCGGACGGCTCAGCCGGCTTGCAGATGGTTTCTGAGATGGATCTTCCAAGACTTGTTCCAGGGGATGAGTGAGATCTTAAAGCACTCCCGATTTTAGCCACGGCTAAAACGCGCCATGTCATGTCCATTCGAAAATTCACCGCCATTCAATTCCGCCGCAAGATGGAGCACGGCCTGAACCAGCCTATTCCGGTGCTCTGGGCACCGAAGGAGAGGAGGCAACTGGGATTTTCGAATCTGACGTGCCTCCATTGTTTTCTTAAAATCAACGATATGTGACTTATTCTTGCATAAGGTAAAAACTTTTACCTTATTATTTCCACAATGAGCGATCTTACCGCGACATGGGACTTTTATGGCCGCCGTGCTGAGTTGGCGCAGTTGCGGGAGATTTTGGAGCGAAGGCGTTGGTTTTTCCTGCAAATCTCAGGTCGCCGCCGGATCGGCAAGACGACTTTGATTCAACAGGCCTTGGGCAAGGAGAATATTGCCCGGACGCTCTACATCCAGATTCCGGATTCTGATCCGGTGGGCGTGATCGCCGCGTGCAACGGGTATCTGGAAACCTTCGGCATGCAGGAGCGGGTTTCAAATCTGGCGGAGTTGGCAAAACTCTTGGGAAAACTTGCGGAATCCGGCATGATCGTGGCGCTGGATGAATTTCAATATTTCCACCGCAAGCAGTTGGGGGACTTCTGCTCGCTGCTTCAGGCGGAAGTGGACCGGCTGGCGGCGCGGTCCTCGGAAGTGAAAGGTGGATTGATTGTGCTGGGTTCCCTGCATGCCGAAATGACGGCACTTCTGGAAGACCGGGATGCTCCGCTCTTCAACCGGGCCACCGACAGGCTGGAATTGGGACACCTCGACATTGCCTCCATTCTGGAGATCCTCCGGGCGCACGCGAATGAAGACCCGCACCGGTTGCTATTCCTGTGGAATTTGTTCGAGGGGGTGCCGAAGTTTTACCGGGATGCTTTCGAGCAGGGCGTATTGGGCGCGGACCGTGCCGACCTTCTCAGGAGAATGTTCTTTTCCAGCTCCTCACCGCTACGGGGCGAGGCCGACAACTGGTTCCTGAGAGAGCTGCGAGGGCGATACGACATGGTTCTCCAACATTTGGCACGTCATCCCGGCTGTTCGAATGCGGACATCGAAGCCGCCATTGCACAAGTCTCGCGTCCGGGAGAGGCGAATCAGGTAGGAGGCTACCTGAAGGTTCTCACCGAGAAATACCGCATGATCGAGCGGAGGCTTCCGATTTTCTCCCCGCCCAAGGCCCGCAGCGGGCGTTATTACATCCGCGACAATTTCCTCCGGGCCTGGCTTTCCGCTCTGCAACGTCCGGTTTCCGCCACCGCCTTCCGACCGCTGGAGGAACTCATCACCCACGCGGATGAACGCCTCGTCAACGTGGAAGGCTATGCATTGGAAGGACTGGCGGGACAGCTCTACGAAGAATTGAGCCGTCTGGGCCTCGGTGAGTTTCCCTTGAGCGAACGGATCCAAGGATACTGGGATCGGGGAGATGTGGAGATTGATCTGGTCGCCATCAACGAGACTGAAAAACGCATCCGTTTCGGGACCTGCAAACGCAATGCCGAGAAACTGACGCCGTCCATTGCTGCATTGAAAGCGGGTGCTGAGTCATTCCTTCGTTCGCATGGACGGTTTCAAAGCTGGAAGGCCGAGTTTGTCGCCATCGCGCCAACCATTCCACCCGGAATCCGGGCGGCGCTGGCCGATCGACAGGTTTTCGCCGAGGACCTCCGGGACCTGACCAAGGGCTTGTAGCCTACGTTTGGATGAGCTCCCTCCCTCCAATTAGGGAAGCGAATCTCTCTTGGTCCAACAGACCCCGGAAAGGGCTTGTTTCAGGGTGTGACACCGATCTAAGGACCCATTCTAAGGCTACCGCATTATACCAATTCTTATGCCACTTTTCGGAAAAATGGTCCCAATTCACCTTTGATGCTACGTCCTTAAGTCATTGAAGGCGAACAGTATGAGTCGAAATGAAACAGGGTGAAAACCCCGTATTTAGTTTTCAGGACTTCGGCAGGAAAAATCCGCGCTGTTTGTCGGAAATTGGCAGTCCGAGTTTTTCCATCACGCTGAGCATGTCTTCCCACAGCAGGCGCTTGGTTTGAAGGCCACCGCCGGTTTGCAGGAGATAGCTGGGATGATAGGTCACCCGGACGGGCGTGCCGTCGAAATCATGCCAAACTCCGCGCATCGAGGGGACCGTTCCCGACAGGCCGAGCAATCCTTCGGCGGCCGCGCTGCCGAGGGCGACGATCGCCTGCGGCTGGACGATGCCGATTTCCGCGCGGATGAATGGCAGGCATACCGCCATTTCCTCGGGCGTGGGCTTGCGGTTGTTGGTGGATTGATTCGGCGTGGCGGGGCGGAATTTGACCAGGGTGGAAAGATAGACATCTTCGCGCGAGAGCCCCATCGCTTTGAGGATATCGTTCAGCTTCTGGCCGGCAGGTCCGACGAACGGCTCACGCTCTTTTTCCTCCTGATAGCCGGGGGCCTCGCCGAGCAACATCACCCGCGCATCCGGATTTCCGGTGGCGAAAACCAAGGTCTCCCGCAAACTCCCCATCGCCCGGGCGGGGGGCCAGCCTTCCGCCTGTTGCCGGAGCGCGGCGAGTTTTGCCACTTTGGAAACTCCCTCGGTCGTGATTTTCGGCACCGCCACCGGAGCTGGCGCGGCGGGGATTTCGGGTGCCATCTGAATTTCCGGCGGAGCGGGCCTGGCTCCGGGGCGTGACTTTTCGAAGAGCTGCCTGAGGCTGTCGCGCGCGCCTTCGTCGAGGTGGACATGGCTCACGCCGCGGGCTTGTTCAGCTTCGAGAAATTCCAAGAGCACATCGACGGGACGATTCACGGCGGGACGCTAGCGACTTGCCGCGCGGGGTGCAAGACCGGTGCTTGTGCTTGCGACAACCTGAAACCGCATGCATTTTACCGCCGCTCCGCCACCTCAATCCTCGATGTCCGAAAAACCCTTGCTGCCCATTCTCAGATCCGCTCCTCATTGGTATTCCGGGCCACGACTGTGGCGGACCCTGCGAAAGGCCGCCCTCACCGCCGGCCGTAAAACCCTGCTGACCGCCCTGATTTTGTTCTATTGCCTCCAGGATCGGGACACGCCCACATGGGCGAAGGGTGTGATTGTCGGGGCGCTCGGATATTTGGTTTTGCCCATGGATTTGATCCCGGACATCATCCCCGGGGCAGGCTACGGCGATGACTGGGGCGCGCTGGTGGCGGCTTTGGGCACCGTCGCCGCTTACATCAAGGATGAGCACAAAGCAAAAGCCCAAGCGCAGGTGGAGCGGCTCCTGGGTTTCTCCAATCCCGCGCCCCCTCAGGAATTTTTCGAATAAATCCGCTGCTTTCGGAGTATCATCCGGCGGCGGAGAAACCTCCCATTGTTATGAAATCGACGTTTTTATCCATCATCACCCTTTTCACCACCGCGCTGCTTTCGATCGCAGGGGTGGAGATCAGCGAGGCCGACTTCGGCAAAAACCTCGGCGGCTGGAGCAAGCGCGGCAAACAAGCGGCGGAATACCCGCTTTCCGGGTCCACTTACCGGACCTTCAAGCCCGAGCTCAGCCCGACGCCGGATGGCGGAATTTTCGTTTCCGTGCGCATCGACCATGTCCGCGGCTGGCTTTCGTCGGATGACCATGCGACTTTGGAAATCACCGTGAACTCAAAAGGCGCGGTCGTTTCCGCCCAATCCAACATCGCCATCCAAGGCCGCTCGATTTCCAGCGACGTGATTCTCGGCAGCAACGAAGCGGGCCGGCAAGTGGCGGTCGGCACCGATCGCGCGGTGCAAATCGGCACCGACCTCGTCGCCGATCTATCCGCCAAGCTGCTTCGCGAAAAACTCGTCGAAGCCGGCCGTGTCTCGTTTCCCGCCGCGCTGCGCCACAATTACAATCTGCTCTTTCAAGCCGTTCGCGTCGATGGCGCACCGGTCACGCCGACGGACGGCGCTCCCGTCGCCATCCCGGCGACTCCTGGAGTGGCGACTCCCACGACTCCCGTCGTGACGCCGCCGGTCCCTCCCGCTCCCGCCGAGGTGAAAACGCCACCCGCGGTTCCCGCAAAACCTGCGGCGCCCACCCCGCCAGCGACTTCCTTGGAAATCAAGCCCTACGGCACGCCAAAGACGGCGGACATCCCCGTGAAAAACTGACTCACCCGCGCGGGTGGAACTGCTTGTGCACCGCTTTCAATCGCTGCCGGTCCACGTGCGTGTAGATCTGGGTGGTGGAAATATCCGCGTGGCCTAACAATTCCTGGATCACCCGCAGGTCGGCACCGCCCTCCAACAAATGCGTCGCAAACGAATGGCGCAGCAGGTGCGGGTAAATATTCTGGTCGATCCCCGCGAATTTCGCCCGCTCCTTGACGATCTGGCGGACCCGGTCCGGCGACAGCAGGGTGCCCCGGATACTCAGGAAAATATGCGACGAGGTCCGCTTGCCGACCAGGCCCGGGCGCTCGTTTCGTAAATAATCCAAAATCGCCGCCAGCGCTTTTTTCCCGACGCGCACAATCCGCGTCTTGCCGCCCTTGCCGGTGACGCGCAGGAAGCCGTCGTCGAAATCGATCATCTCCAACCGCGCCTTGCACAATTCGGATAGACGCAGCCCGGACGAATAAAACAGTTCGAGGATCGCCAGATCGCGGCGACCGAGCGCGACGGCCGGATCGATCGATTCCAACAGTTTCAGCACCTCGGATGCGTGCAACGTTTCCGGCAAGGTTTGATCCGGCTGCGGCGCGAGCAACGGTTCCGCCGGATCCATCTCCAGTTGCTCCTTCGCCGCCAGCCAGCGGAAAAACACCTTCAGGTGCACCGTGGTGATCCGCAGCGAGGCCGCGTTGAGGCCTTGTCTTTTCCGCTCGCTGAGAAATGCCGCCAGCTCGTCCGTCCCCAAGTCGCGCAAACTGGTTGCCTGCGCTTTCACCCAGCCGGCCAGGGCATCCAGCGTCTGCCGCACCGACAATTGATACGCCTCGGAAAGCCCGCGCTCGGTTGCGAGATAACGAATGAACTGGTCGCTGCTCTTTTCCATCGGCCTGAAGGGATCATGAGGAAAGGTCCCGGGCGGTGAAGTGCAAAAAAAGAAGATTTGCAGACAAGCCGTCTTATCGGTTTCGATTCTATCCACAGCCCCGCTCGGGGTTCCGTCCCTGATATGAGCACCCCTCCTCGATTGTTCGCCGCCATTTGCATGGCGGTTTCGTTGTTTCCCATGTCGGCATCCGCCAAGGCGGACCCGCAAATCGAAGCCGCGGTGCTGGCGGTCTATCCGGCGCTGGTGCGCATCCACGTCGTTTCCGAGCAGGGCGGTGCCGGGCGGATGCAAAAAGGTCGCGGCAGTGGCTCCGGAACCATCATCTCGCCCGATGGCTACATTCTAACCAACCACCACGTCGCCGGTCGCGCCACCCGCATCACCGTGCGTCTGGCCGACCGCCAGGAACTCCGCGCCACCCTCGTCGGCACCGATCCACTCGCCGATCTTGCGGTTTTGAAAATCGACAAAAACGACTTGCGCGATCCCAGCGCGCCGCTTCCGGTCGCCAAATTCGGCGACAGCGCCGCGCTCCAAGTCGGCGATGTGGTGCTCGCCATGGGCAGCCCGGCCGGGCTTTCGCAGTCCGTCACCCAGGGCATCGTCGCCAATACCGAGATGATTGCGCCCGGCGGTGCGATGCGCCTCGATGGCGAAGTCGTCGGCGAATTGGTCCGCTGGATCGGCCACGACGCGATCATTTTCCCGGGAAACTCCGGTGGCCCGCTGGTCAATTTGCGCGGTGAAATCATCGGCGTGAACGAAATCGGCATCGGCAGCCTCGGCGGTGCGATTCCCTCAAATCTCGCCCGCAAAGTTTCGGAAGAACTCATCGCCAGCGGTCGCGTGCAACGGAGTTGGGTCGGTCTGATCGCCCAGCCGCTGCTCAAAACCAGCGACGCCAAAGCCGGCATCCTCGTCGGTGGCGTGATCGCCGATTCCCCAGCCGCCCTGGCAGGCCTGCAACCCGGCGATATCGTTACCCGTTGCAATGGCACCGAGATCCCCGCCTCGCGCGCGCCGGAAGATGTCCCGGTGTTCAACCGGATCA
>JBIPND010000658.1:0-2810 GCA_044374015.1 Luteolibacter sp.
GAATCCTTGAGGAAAAAGAACAGATAGATCGGCACCATGATCATGCCGATGATCAGCCCCAGGAATCCGAGAACCTTGGTGGAGCCGGCGCTGAGCCAGTCGCGCATGGTTTTGAGGATGACTCCGTGATACTCGGCGAGCAGCCGTCCGCCACGGGTGCGGGTGACGTAGGCCAGGTCGTTTTGCGCCGGAGGGCCGGTGACGGTGGCCGGTTGCTCGGGGTCGGTTAGAAGCCAGCCGATCGGGCCGTCTTGGTTGCGGAGCCTGAGCTTGTCGAGTGCGCGGGCCAGCGCCGGCGCGAGGTGGCGGGTGTCATCCGGCGTCGCCGGGGCGGCGGACGGGTCTGCCGCGGCCTCGGTTTGGACCTGGGTTTTGGGTGGGGATAGGGCTTTGCGCAGTGCGTTTTGGCCGCGTTGGATGCCTGGCAGCACGGCGGCGACTAACAGGGTGGCGGCGATCAGGATGATGCCGAACAACGAGATGACCGCCCACAAGCGGCTCATGCCGCGGCCTTCCAGCAGACGCACCACCGGATCGAGCACGTAGGCGACGATGCCGGCAACGATCAGGGGGATGAGCACCGGTTGCAAAAATCCGAAAACCTGGCCGACGAGCAGGATCAGCCCGACCAGCAGGGCACCCAGCACCAGGATGGAAACTCCGGTGGCGGCGTTCCAGAGAGTCTTCTGTTGGAAAAGGGTGGGGTAGCGCATGGGGGTAGTTTCGCGCGCTGTTATGCAGACTGCGGCGCGGCTTACCAATTACAAAACTTCCCGACTTTCGGAGTTGGCCGCCGCATCGCGGGCGATGCGGTCGAGCACGCCGTTGACGAAGCGTTTTGAGTCGGTGGTGCCGAAGCGTTTCGCGAGTTCGATGGCCTCGTTCATCACCACCTTTGGCGGCGCGGTGGCATGCAGGATTTCGTAGGTGCCGAGGCGCAAGATGGCCCGGTCCACCGGGTCGATCCGCTCGGGGGCGAAATTGTCCACCACCGCGGCGAGGGTTTGATCGATGGTTTCCTTGTTGGCGAGCACGGCGTCCACCAGATCATCGGCCATGCGGCGGAGTTCGTCGATTTGGGCCTTGGATTCACGCAGCCGCGAGAGGTCCGCCTGCTCGGGAAATTTTTCCGGTTCCTCGACCATCCGCATCCGGTCGGAGATCCGTTGGAGCCGCCGCAGCGATGCGGAAATCGCCTCCAACTGCCCGCGAAGGGCGGGGAAATCCTCGATGCCCTGGAGAAAGCGGGTGCGGGAAACGGTCAGCTCGCGGTCGAGCATGAAAAGGGTGGCGAGCGCGGCACTGAAGGTTTCCGCGACCGAGGCGTCGTCGTCATCCTTGGGCAGACGCTCCAGTTTGGCGAAGGCGGTGCTCCAGCCGGATTCGAGTTCGGCGACGCGTTTGAGGTCGCTTTTCAGGCTTTCCGCCTGCGGGTAGGCGGTGAGCAGGGCAAAAGCGGTCGCTTGGCGTTCGACAAATTCGACCAAGCGGCCTTCGCGGCCGTGGGCGAGGTGGTGGACGGTGCGGAAGGTCGCGATCTGCAGCCCGCGGCGATCCGACTCGGTGACGAAGTCCCAGAACGGGCCACGCAAGGCGGCCGGGTCCGCGCCGCCTTCGAGATCGGCGCAGTAAAGAAATTGAATGACCGCCTCGCGGACTTGGCGGCGGCTAGGCATTACGGTGCTTTTTATGGCTGGAGTTGCGGGGCATCGAGCGGTCGAGTTCCTGGAAGATGTCGATCATGGCGGCGGCGGCGCGCGCGGCTTCCTTGCCGCGGTTGAGTTGGGCACCGATGCAGCGGGCGTAGGCTTGTTTTTCGTCCTCGACGAGCAGCACCTCATGAATCACCGGGCGCAGCGACTGGATGGCGAGGCTTTGCAGCGAATCGGTGACCGAGCGGGCCACCAGGTCCGCATGCTCGGTGGAACCGCGGATGATCAAGCCGAGGGCGATGATGCAGGCCGGAGGATCCCGTTCGAGCACGGAGGCGACCATCACCGGGATTTCAAAAGCACCGGGCACCCGGATCAAATCGACGCGGCCTTGGGGGACCAGCTCGCCGAGTTCTTCGATCGCGTTCTCCACGAGGGCATCGGTGAACTGCTCGTTGTATTTCGAGGCAATGATACAGATGCGGACTCTCGGCCCGATGATGCGGGGTTTTGGCGGCAGCGCGGACGACATGGACGGGGTATGGAGGGCGATGGTGGAAAAGTCAACCGACAGCCGGTGAGTTTCTCAAGCAAGGTGAAATTTCAACCCGAGCCTCACGCCTCGCGACCGCAGCATTGCTTGAACTTCTTGCCGGAGCCGCAGGGGCAAAGCGCGTTGCGGCCGGTGGTCTCGATCGAGAAGCTTGGCTTGCGCTTGGGCAGGTTGAGTTTGAGCTTGGTGCCTTCCGGGGACGGCATCACCGAGGAGTCGATATTGCCGGAACTGCCGGAGACCGAAACATTGTCGCGGGTGAGCGACTCCTCGCCGCCCTGCAATTGCTGGGGCGCGCTGTGAAGTTGTTTGAGGAAGGCTTCGAGATTGGCCGCGGAGCGGAAAAGATTCTGCAGCGCTTCCTGCTTGATCGAATCCATCAGCGTGACGAACAGGTTGTAAGCCTCGTTTTTATACTCGATGAGTGGATCCTTCTGGCCTTGGGCGCGCAGGCCGACGCCTTCGCGCAGGGCGTCCATGTTGTAAAGGTGGGCCTGCCACTGCTTGTCGATCGCGACGAGCACCATCCGGCGCTCTTCCTGGTCGAGCACTTCCAGCGGCAAGTCGCCGATGCGGGCCTCGTAGGCTTCCCTGACCTTGGCGAC
>JBIPND010000659.1:0-2809 GCA_044374015.1 Luteolibacter sp.
GCTTCAAGGCGGACGAGGCCTATCAGCTTGATTCCTCGAAAGGCCCGGTCGGCGCCTATCTGGACGTCGAAGGGATCGTGGCGCTGGCGAAACAAAAGGGCGTGACCATGATCCACCCGGGCTACGGATTTCTCTCGGAAAACGCGTCGTTCGCCCGGGCTTGTGCGCGCGAGGGAATTACCTTCATCGGTCCGTCGCCGGATTTGTTGGAAAACATGGGTGACAAGACCGCGGCGCGGACGCTGGCCCACCAGTTCAAGGTCCCCACCCTGCCCGGCACCGAGGAGCCGATCACCGATCCCGATCAGGCGCTCACCGCGGCCCATGCCATCGGTTTCCCGCTCATCATCAAGGCCGCGTTCGGCGGTGGCGGCCGCGGCATGCGGGTGGTGGAAAAACCTTCGCAACTCCCCGGCCTGTTGGCCGAGGCGCAGAACGAGGCGCTCAATGCCTTCGGCAATTCCGCGGTTTTCCTCGAGCGCTACATTTCCCGCGCCAAGCACATCGAAGTGCAGATCCTGGGCGACCAGAAGGGCAACGTCGTCCACCTCCACGAGCGCGATTGCTCGGTGCAGCGCCGCTATCAGAAAGTCGTCGAAGTGGCGCCCGCCATGCATCTGGATCCGAAGGTCCGCAAGGAGCTCTGCGACGCCGCGGTCACGCTCGCCAAGGGCATCGGCTACGACAACGCGGGCACCGTCGAGTTCCTCTACGACATGGATCAGAACGACTGGTTCTTCATCGAGATGAACCCGCGCATCCAGGTGGAGCACACCGTGACCGAGTGCGTCACCGGCATCGACCTGGTGAGATCGCAAATCCTCGTCGCAGCCGGGCATTCGCTTTTCAGCGAGGAAATCGCCATCCCCCCGCAGGCGGAAATTCCCTGCATCGGCTTCGCGATCCAGTGCCGCGTCACCACCGAGGATCCCGAGAAAAACTTTTCGCCGGACTACGGCCGCATCCTCAACTACCGCTCGGCCGCCGGTTTCGGCATCCGCTTGGACGCCGCGTCCGGCGATGCGGGCTCGGTGGTCACGCCGTATTACGATTCGATGTTGGTCAAGATCACGGCAATGGGCCGCGACTTCCCGATGGCCTGCCAACGCATGGACCGCGCGCTGCGCGAGTTCCGCATCCGCGGGGTGAAAACCAACATCCCGTTCCTCGAAAATGTCATCGCCGACGAAACCTTCCGCGCCGGCCAGGCCCACACCAAGCTGATCGACACCAAGACCGAGCTTTTCCAATTCAAGCGCCGCCGCGACCGCGCCACCCGCACGCTCGCCTATCTATCCGACATCACCATCAACGGCAATCCCACCGCCAAAGGTTGGAAACCGGACACCGCGATGAGCAAGGCGATCGTCCCGCGTTCGCTGCTCATCGAGCACCATGCGGTCCCACCGAAGGGCAGCCGCGATGTGTTGTTGGAACTGGGCCCGGAGAAATTCGCGCAGTGGATCCTCCATGAAAAACGCCTGCTCATCACCGACACCACCCTCCGCGACGCCCACCAATCGCTGATCGCCACCCGCATGCGCAGCTTCGACATGCTGCGCGTCGCCGAAGCGATTTCCCACCGCACCCCTGGCCTGTTCTCGCTGGAAATGTGGGGCGGCGCGACCTTCGACACCGCGATGCGCTTCCTCAGCGAGTGCCCGTGGGAGCGCCTCCGCCGCCTGCGCGAGAAGGTACCTAACATTTGTTTCCAAATGCTCTTCCGCGGTTCCAACGCGGTCGGTTACTCGAACTATCCCGACAACGTCGTCGCCGGCTTCGTCAAACACGCGGCGGACTCCGGCATGGATATTTTCCGGATTTTCGATTCGCTCAACTACCTCCCTAACATGAAGGTGGCGATGGAGGCGGTCCGCGACCACGGCAAGTCGATCTGCGAGGCCGCGATCTGCTACACCGGCGACATCACCAACGAAAAGCGCGACAAATACTCGCTGAAATACTACGTCGAAAAAGCCAAGGAAGTCGAACGCATGGGCGCGCACATGCTCGCGATCAAGGACATGGCCGGCCTTTGCAAACCGCACGCCGCGTGGAAGCTGGTCAGCGCGCTGAAGGAGGAAATCGGCATTCCCATCCATTTCCACACCCACGACACCTCCGGCCTCAACGCTGCTTCCGTCATCGCCGCCTCCAAGGCCGGGGTCGATATCGTCGACCTCGCCATCGCCTCGATGTCCGGCTCGACCTCGCAGCCGAACCTGAATTCCGTCTGCGCCGCGCTCGCCAGCACCGAGCGCGATCCCGGGCTGGATTTCGATTCGCTCAACGAATTTTCCGACTACTGGGAGGAAGTGTTAGGGTTCTACAAACCCTTCGATTCCGCACCGCGCGCCGGCACCGCCGAAGTTTACGAACACGAAATGCCCGGCGGCCAATACACCAATCTCCGCGAGCAGGCCAACTCCATGGGCCTCGGCCACCGCTGGCGCGAAATCGCCCGCACCTACGCCGAGGTGAACCAGCTCTTCGGCGACATCGTCAAGGTGACGCCGTCCTCCAAGGTCGTCGGCGACATGTGCATGTTCCTCGTCACCCGCGGCATCAAGGCGGCGGATGTGCCGAAACTCAAACCCGGCTCGATCGACTTCCCGGAAAGCGTCATCGACATGCTCGCAGGCGGCCTCGGCCAACCCGACGGCGGCTGGCCGGTCGAGGTCCAGAAGGTGGTGTTGGGAAATCGCAAGCCGACCACCAAACGCCCCGGCGAACTCGCGGAGCCCATCGACCTCGACGCCACCCGCGCCGAGCTCACCGCCAAACTCGGCCGCCCGGCCAGCGAGGACGA
>JBIPND010000660.1:0-2805 GCA_044374015.1 Luteolibacter sp.
CTCTCGACGAAGACTTGAGGGTTGTCCTGAGTCCGGATTTAAGGCGATTCCTGCCACAGCCTGCGCTTGAGCTGAATTTCCTCGCTTACGAGGGAAAATCAATTCGCCTACCAGATAAGATCGCCAACCCTTCGGCAGAGTTTCTGGAGCATCATCGCAATTACGTCTACCCAGGCGGAAATGTTGGGTGAAATTAGTGGTGTCTGGAATACAAAGACCGCTGGCGGCAGGTTCTTGCCGCGAGTGCCAGCGTGACAGAAAAGCACCTCGTCCGATGGGCGATGAGACGGAGGCGCCAGAGTGGTTGGCTGCGTTTTGAAGAAAAGCCGCTGCTACTGCCCTTGGAGTTCCAGTTCTCGCGGGAGTTCCTGCGGGAACCAGGAGGAGTGCCGAGAAAATTTATGAACTTTTCCAAGTCGCGTAGGGAGTTGAGTCTTGCGGTGGAGGAGAGGCGGAGGAAGAAGTGTGCCGTTATGAATGAGACTTTTTATACTGTAGTCGGAGAAAGCGTTGTAGGTGGCCTTCAACCGACCGCCATGGTTTCGGAAGGAGATTCGCCTTTCGAGTATCTTCTGTTCCCGACGGAGCGGGAGGCACAGATGGAGATTGCTGATCGGATGATCACCAAGCTTGAGGAGTTTATCGACGGCGCACGGGATTTCGATGATGCGGTCGCTTTGGATGAACATGTTTTGGAAGTTGTCCGGCGCGGCGACGGGAAGATTTTCCCCAAAGACCAAGCGATGCCGCCCGGCTTTGCCGGATGGTGATGCCGCGAATTAAAGGCGCGGTGGTGTGCGCTAGCCTATCTTGAACCGGGACTTCATCCCGATGCTTATGAAGCCGATAATTCGGGATGGCCGGAAGAATTGAAGTCCTACGCCGCCGAGGCATGGAGGCGATACGGCCTTGGGGAACTGAGTGACAGCGAGATCTATTGCCCCTACGCGACATGGGCCGGACTTTACGACCGGATGGACTCGCACAGTGAGGAGGAGAAAGAACTCCGCGAACGTATCGCGAACAGCGAATTTTGAGGAGGGGCGGAGTCCACCACTCGGTCCGGGACTTCGGCAAGCGGAAGGCCGGGCAGAGCTCATGTCCGTGCCAGAAGCCGCCGTGGACGAAGACGACAGTTCGGTATTTCGGGAGAACGATGTCGGGTTTTCCCGGGAGTTTTTTGTTGTTCGGGCCATTCACGGTGAATCGGTAACCGAGGCGGTGGAGCATCGAGCGCAGGGCCAGCTCCGGCTTGGTGTTGTGTCCGCGGATGCGGGACATGTGGGAGACTGAAACGCCGGAGACGATGGTCACACCGCTTTGGGGCACATCCGACCATGCGACGAGGTCGGTGGCGATTTGGACCACATAATCCGTGCCGTAAACGCCGGAGTAGGTGGCGGCCATCGGCCAGGTGACCCGGCCATTCGCGTCGGGAGCCGGATTGGCGGTGAAGCCGGAGCCGGACAGGCCCATGAAGGATTCGATGCCGTTTTGCACGCCGTCGGAATCGTGATCGAGATCGGCGGTCGGGCCGGGGGCGTTTGCAGTGGCCCAGGCATCGTATCCGGATGGGCCGGAACTCACGCGCAAGGTGCCTGCGCCGGCAAGGGTGCCTGAGGAATGGCTCTGGGTGTAATCGCCCGCGGCTTGTTGGGCGCCGTTGATGAACAGCTTGTCCACGGTGTCGGTGCCGGTGAAGGCGAGTTCGAGCACGGCGCCGGCGGCGAGGGTGACGGTGGAGGCATCGTTGTCAGGATTGGGCTGGGTGAGTGACAAGGTGCCGCCGGTGACCGTGGTGTCTCCAGAATAGGTGATCGCGCCGGTGAGGATCAAGCTGCCGCTGCCGGCCTTGGTGAGAACGGCTGCGGCAGGTCCGGCGATGGCGGAGGAAACACTCAGGCTCCCCAGGCCGATGTCCCAGGTCTGGCTGGCGTGCAGGGTGATGTTGGAAAGGGTGAACGCGTTGTTGGTGCCGGTGGCGATGACACCGCCATTGCCGAGGGTGAGGTTTCCATTTCCTGATAGAATGGTGCCACCATCAAGGGTGAGGCCTTTGACTGCGTAGGGGCCGTCGAGCACCGGTTGCACTTGCGCCGCTCACCGCAGTGGGGGCGTAAGGGAAGCTGGTGATCGGGCTGTTGTTCAGGGTGATTGCGGTGGAGCGGGTGGGGGGCACGCCCTGAAAGACCTTGGTGACGGTGGAGTGTTCCGGAAATTGCACGAGACAAAAATTATTCAAAAACAACTTGCGCCTCCGGGCTCCGGAATTCTAAAACATTGATATACAATCGGTTCGAATAAAAAAGCAGTGCTTTCACCCATTCGACATCTGCCTAGGCTAGGTCCCTTGGTCCCTCGTTTGGACGGCGTCCGGCCGGTTTGGCGGGAAGGAGGCGGACCGGGCATCGATGGGCTGTCCCCGCGTCTCCCTTGAAGGGATTTTGGATTTTGAAGAGATTGATTGTCAACGCCGCCGGTGAAGCTACCCTCCGGGGGGGCAGTTCCTTCAGAAATCTCCTGAGCCGCCAAATCCTACCCGGCTCCGAAAATGCATGCCCGATAATTTTTCCAGAGTCATGAGCGCCTTGGGGGCCCCGGAGGCCCTCCGATCGGAGGAGTTGTTGCCTCTTGTATACGACGAACTGAGGCAGTTGGCCGCCAATCGCATGGCATCCGAAGAACCGGGGCAGACCTTGCAGCCGACCGCCTTGGTACATGACGCGTGGCTCCAGTTGGCCGGAAAAGAGGAGCGGACTTGGAACGACCGGGCGCATTTCTTTCGGGCGGCCGCTCAGGCGATGC
>JBIPND010000661.1:0-2796 GCA_044374015.1 Luteolibacter sp.
AGCGGCGGGGGATCGCCGAGTTCTGGGCCAGCGTGATGCCGGACAACCGGGCGATGGCGGGCTTGTTTCTGGCGGCGGGCGGCAGCGAGTCGCACGCGGCGATGGACGAGGAGCGGACGTTCACGGTGCCGGTGGTGGCGATTTTGAAATCCCGGAAGAAGTTTCTCACGAGGAAGAATATCCAACGATTGGAATGATGAGCGAAAAAACCAGGCGGATCGGCGTGCATGCGTGTGAGGGTTACGAACGGCACGACACCGGGCCTTACCATCCGGAGTCGGCGCAGCGGTATCGGGTGTTGCGGGCGGCGTTGGAGGAATTGCCGGATGAATTCGTGAGGCTGCGCGGGCGGCGGGCGTTGGTTTCGGAGATCCTTTTGGTGCACGATCATGATTACCACGATCTCGTCTATCGCGATGTGGAGACGTTTTCCGATCGGCTGCGGACGGGAGACACGGCGATTTGCGAGGAAAGCTACGATGTCGCGCTGGAGGCGACGGGGGCGGTGCTGGAAGTGGCGGACGCGGTGATGCGCGGCGAGATCATTTCCGCATTCTGCGCGGTGCGGCCGCCGGGCCACCACGCCACGCCGACGCGGGGAATGGGATTTTGCATTTTCAACCACGTGGCGGTGGCGGCGCGCTATTTGCAATCGCGGTATGGGTTGGAGAAAATCGCGATCATCGATTGGGACGTGCATCATGGAAACGGGACGGAAGCGGTGTTTCTCGAAGATCCGAGCGTGCTTTATATCTCACTGCACGAGCAAAACATCTACCCCTACACCGGCCCGGCGACCGAGCGCGGGCAGGGGGAAGGGGAGGGGACGACGCTGAACATCCCGCTGCCGGGAAATTCTGATGGCGCGGTGGCGTTGGCGGAGTGGGCGGCGCAGATCGAACCGGCGATCGATGCTTTCCAGCCGGAGTTTTTGCTGATTTCGGCAGGATTTGACGCGCGGGCGGGCGATCCGGTCGGCGGGTTGCGGTGGGATGATGCGACGTTTGTGGAGATGACCCGGCGGAGCGTGGCGATGGCGGAGAAGTATTGCGGGGGGCGGCTGCTGTCGGTTTTGGAAGGTGGCTACAATCCGTCGGGCCTGGCGTCGGCGGCGTTGGCGCATGTGCGGGCATTGGTCTGAATCGCACTTCGGGCTTCTCAAAGCGCGGGTGATTTATTGAGATTCCGGGCATGCCTGAATCTGAAGTGCCGTCCTACGTCCTCACGCTCGTCTATTTGCTGTCAGGGTGCCTCTGCCTGCTGGGACTGCTGCTGATCATGAGTTTCCGGATTTCACGGAGGCTCGGGCGGATCGAGCGGCAGGCCGGTGCGGGTCGGGTGGAACCGCAGGCGGTTGAGGCCGGTCCGTCGCTGGCGGAAACTTCGCCGGGCGGGGCTTTCGAGGCATTTCTCAACGAGGATCCGTCGCGGCGGGGGCTGACCAAGGGCGAGCAATTTGCCGCATATCGGCAATGGCGGCATGAAAAAGGCATGAACTGGTCGAATTCGTAAGGCGGGCAGGGAAATCCGCAGAGACCGGGACGGGACGTTACAAAATCCTTCAGTTTTTCTTTTTTCGCATTGCAAGGGTGGCTTTGGTTTGCATCCTCCGCCCGTCCCGGACTGAGTCAGAATCTTTTCGGAAACACCTTGTGAAAAATTTCACAAGCTCCACCTTCGTCGCACTGCACCGCCCTTGCCATGGCAAATATTTTTCCCCGCTGGTCCAATTTCCTGCCTCTCAAAATCGCTGTTTGCGCTGGAACCGCAGCAGCAGGCGTCGCTCTCGCGTTTTCCTATTACGCGACACCCAAGACCCTGACAGTGGGCTATCAACCGAGTCAGCCGATCCCGTTTTCGCACAAAATCCACGTCGATCAACTCGGGCTGGACTGCCGCTATTGTCATTCTTTCGTCGATGTGTCCGGCCATTCCAACGTGCCGACGGGAAATACCTGCTGGAATTGCCACCAGCACGTGCAGCGGGAAAGCCCGAAACTGGCGCCGCTGCACCGGTCGATGGACGTGAGCTACCCCGGTTACGACGGCAAGCCGATCGAGTGGGTGCGGGTGCACAAGTCGCCCGACTACGTGTATTTCAACCACGCGGCCCACGTGAACCGCGGGATTTCCTGCCAAAGCTGCCATGGCGACGTGAACAAAATGGAAGTCGTTTACCAAGCGGAGAGCCACTCGATGGGCTGGTGCCTCGATTGCCACCGGGCCCCTGAGAAGAACCTCCGCCCGCTGGAAGAAGTTTACAATTTCGACTACAGCGACGCCGATGTGAGTAAATACACCAGCGACGCGTCGGTGAAAACCACGCTCGATCTCGGCCTCAAGCTCAAGGAGCAATTCATGATCAATCCCAAGGAGTCCTGCGCGACCTGCCACCATTGATCGTCCTCGTTTTTTCTCAATTTCACAATTTCCGCAGTATCCCATGAGCAAGCGCATTTGGCACCACCCCGAAGTTCCCGCCGGCGAAACCACCGTCGCCTGGCGCAGTGCGGGTCAGCTTGAAGATTCCGCCGATTTCCGGCAATGGCTTGACCGCGAGTTCCCGCAGGGAGCCGCCGAAATGGCCAACGAGGAGGACGCGGAAAATTCGCGCCGTTCGTTCCTCAAACTGATGGGCGCCTCCACCGCGCTGGCCGGATTCGGCATGGCCGCCTGCCGCCGTCCGGAAAGCTACATCGTCCCCTACACCAAGGCCCCCGAGTGGGTGATTCCGGGCAAGGCGACCTATTACGCGTCCTCGATGCCGCGCGCCCACGGTGCGACGCCGCTGGTGGT
>JBIPND010000752.1:0-2795 GCA_044374015.1 Luteolibacter sp.
GTCGTCGCACACAGCCGAGGCTTCAAGGAGTCAACTGTCTCGCGGCAAAACGCTAGCGATAGTTTTTTTCGTTTTTGCCACAGAGATTGCCCCGCCGGTCTCCCCGGGCAGAGCGCCTCCCGCCACACCTAATGCACTTTTATTGCAAATGCGTGTTGACTACGGTAACAACCGATGGTAACATCGGCACATGCAGACGCAAAACCGACCCGATGCCACCACAGAGTCAGCCGCGTTGAGGAAGCTCGACCTCCCCGATTCCCGCCGCGAATGGCTGCGCCAGAACCTGCCGTCGATCGACTTGGGCGGCACTCGGATCTACCAGGCGTCCGCAGTCGCACAGCTCAGCCGCGACCTGCAAAACGACCCCACCCTCGCCAGCCGCGCCATCAAAAGCGGCACCCTTCCGAGGACCCTCCACACCCGCTGACCCTTTACCAATACCAACACCAATGAAAGCCAACCCCTACTCCCGCAGCCAGAAAAACGCGATCACCGACAGCGCCGTCGTCGAACGCCGCCAAGCACTTTACGACGTCCTCAACACCCGCGACGGCGGCACCGGCAAACTGGAATTTTTGCCGATGTTTAGCCGCGATGCGTCCGGCGCTGGATTTACCCAACGCAAGGTCAGACTGCTCGAAGACGAGCTCAGGCCGCACTCAAATTTGATCCGCGCCGGTGCGAGCGTTGTCTCCTTTGAATTGGCCACCGAAACCCAGCTTCCCGCGATCGACCCGGCCCAGCTCGCCTCCTGGGGCGGCCCTAACGAAACCGATCCGACCACCTCCCTGGCACTGCTCCAACCGAAGCGCCTCAGCACCAAGATCGTCGTTTCAAAGATGCTCTTGAAGCAGAACGCCAGCGTCATACTCCCGTTCATCGAGCGGCAACTTTTCAGCGCCCTCGCCGCCGAACTCGAACGTGCCGCTTTACTGGGCTCAGGAGCCGCAGGGCAGCCGCTAGGGCTCACCCTCGACCCCAACGTCACCAGGACCACGGCGGCCCCGTCAGCGGCCAACGTCGCCGCCGCAGAACGCGGCATCAGCGAAGACTACCTCGACAACGGCATCAGTCTGCTCGTCAGCCCGGAGACGCGTGAGAAATTCCGCGCCACCGCTGGCACTGCCAGCCCGGTCTGGACCTCGGAATTTCCGCAATTTGTCAGCGCCCACCTCGTCGGCGACTCCGCGGTCGTCGGCAGTTTCTCAGATTTGATCTTGGCCACCTTCGGCCCCGTCGATCTGCTAACTGATCCGTATTCGCAGGACACCGAGGGATTCGTCACCATCCGCGCTTCGATCTACGCCGACGCCATCGCCCTCCGCCCCGGCAGCTTCCACTTCATCAAAGCCTAACCATGACCACCCACTTATTCGGCCAACCGCTCGACCCCGCCCGCGATCCTCTCGCCACCCCCGGGGAGCGGCACCATATCCGCCGCCTGAAAACCGCGTGCGAAGACTACCGCCGCCAGCTCGTCACGGCGCTCAACCCTTGGCGGCCGGGCGCGAAGTCACCTTGGCCGGTGCAACTCGTCTCCGAGGTTCCGCGCTGGTCCTGCACCACGGCCAAGGGCGGCCAACGGACCTTCACCGAGAGTAGTCCGCCGCCGTCGTCGGCAATCCTGGAGACAAAAAACGGACCAAAAAATGGCAGTGTTTTCACGTTGAAGGTCTTGAAGCCGGTGGACGTTTCCAACGGCAGCACCATCGCCACCGCTGAGGCCGGTGACGTCGTCGTCGCCTTCGCGGCCACCGCGCTTGCACTCGCCGACGCCCGCCTCGTTGAGATCATCGGCGAGCTCAGGCCGTAAAAATTTCGCGGGAAAGGGTCACGAGGGCTGGGAAGCCCAACTGATCCGGCACCGGCGACGGCTCGCAAAGCCCGACCCGGTGCCAGCGCCCGCATTGGAGGACATAGGTTGGCCGCCGGCCTTGGGAGTGACCGGCCCGAGACCGGCGGTTTTTTCGTGTCATCGGCTCCAGCAGATTACAATCTCGCCAGTGTTATGGAGTTTCTCGACATCGATTTGATTGTTCCGCTACATGAACCAAGGTCCGCGGCCCTACTTGCCGAACTCAAGGACAGCATGATGGAGGATGGGTGGAACGGGAGAGCCTTGCTTGTGATCGAAAGGGAGGCGGATTACCTGGCGTGGACGGGAAGCCATCGCCTCGCCGCGGCTAAGAGTGTCGGGATCTCTCATGTCCCCTGCCATGTTGTCAGCGAGGCATCCCTTGCCGATGTCGGGGCGGATAGCGGCTGGGGCCACGTTGAAGATTCGGACAGGCTTCGCATCATTCAAGAAATCGGTGACGAGGACGCAATCGCCATCATGTGGTCCGAGGGGAGGGACTGAATCACATGACCCCAATCTCCTCCCAGCCCGAGTGGGTAAGGCAACACCGCCAGTCTCGCGAGGGGCTGGCGGTTTTTTGTGCCGTGGCTGCTCGCCCGCTCGACACCAGTTCTGCCTGCGTGTATGGGTGGCACATGCCCCGCGCCCTACCTGCCATGCTCCAACTCCTACTCGGCTTTCTTGGTTACCTGCTCGTCTGCGGCATCCTCGCCCTGCTCAAGTGGCTGGCCGGGTGATGGTGGGGTAAACAAGTATTCGCTTACACTTACTGCTTACGGTCCGAAATCTACCCAAAGAGAAAGCCGCTAACCCTTTAACGGTCAACGGCTTTCATTGGTTGCGGGAGTAGGATTTGAACCTACGACCTTCAGGTTATGAGCCTGACGAGCTACCTGGCTGCTCCATCCCGCGATTGAAACCATGCGCCTTTCGG
>JBIPND010000756.1:0-2795 GCA_044374015.1 Luteolibacter sp.
TGTTCCGGTCTTATCGTGTTCCGGTCTTATCGTGTTCCGGTCTTATCGTGTTCCGGTCTTATCGTGTTCCGGTCTTATCGTGTTCCGGTCTTATCGTGTTCCGGTCTTATCGTGTTCCGGTCTTATTTTGGATGCGGTAAATTTGTTAATTTGTTGAATATATTGTAATAAAGTTGTTAATTTATTGAATTATAAATTAATTTATGTTAAAGTTTAAAAAAGTAGTTTATTAATCAAAATAACCTTTGTACTTTTGAATTCAAGTTAACGAAGCTATTTAGTGGGAAACTTAAAAACTTTAATAAAATGAAAAATTTTAATTTAATCTTATTTTTTGCAGTAGTTACAATTTTGGCGACAAGTGTACATTTTTTAACTTTATCCTGTTACAGATAATTATGAAATCATTTTTTCAACATCGAAACAAACAAATTATTTTCGGTCAAATTATAGCAATTTACATTTTAATCAATTTAATAATCAATTTAATAAACTAAAATTATGCAATTAACTCAAAATTCACACATGACTTTCAATATTTTTATTAATGGGAATTTGTCCTTTGAAAATGAAAATATTTATTTTACTACAATCTTTATTGATAATTGGAATAACCCCGAAACATTTTTATTATTAGAACAAATGGACGTCTGCACGTCCTTAAATTTCGACAAAAATTTAACAATCTTTAAAAACTAAAATTATGAAAAAAGTAAACAACCCACAAGAAACCGCACACCTTTTTGCCACTCAATCACAAATCGAAGCGTATACGCCAACAAGAAACTTATATTTTTACGATAAAAGTATTTATTCCTATGGCTCTCATTTTTGTATTGCAAAATTTGTAGACTCAAAAACGCTACTTTTTACCGAACGTACTTATTCAAACACTACCGCCAAACACATTAGCGTTGTTAGTTATGCGACTAGTCACATAAACAAAATTTATTGTTCAAACCCAAACGGTTCGCACGAAAATAATTTTAATGTATGGCTAAATATAGCGGAACATTTAACGCAAAAGCTAAGCCGTGCAAACAAACCCGAAATTTATATAAGTCAATTGCAACAAATAGAAAATAAGGCGAATATTTACGCTAATTATTTTAATATTGCTATTCCCGAAACTTTGCAAAGCGTTTTAAAAGTTACCACAAAAACCGAAATTTTGGCATATATGGAAAATAAAGCGGAACTAATTAAGGCGGAAAAAATAGCAAAAGAAAAAGCCTTAAAAAAGGAACATACGACAAATTTAAAAAAGTGGCGAAATTTTGAAATGGGGCGTTTATATCAGCGTGATGGCTTCGACTATTTGCGAAAAAATAACGAACAATTCGAAACGTCACAAGGCGTAAAAATACCTACTGAAATAGGGTTGAAACTATATAAAAATTTAAGTAATTTAAACCAAGGCGACAAATTTTTAGACTATACAGTCGGCGAAATAACAAAGCAATTTATTTGTATTGGGTGCCACAAAATAACATTTAAAGAAATTAACAATATAATAAATAAATAAAATGAATACATACATAATAGAAACAAGACACGAAATAGAAATCGACACATATAACGAGGGGTTAACAAATAACGTCAATTCATATAGTTTAAAAAGCGAAATAAAAGCAGCAACCCCGCGCGAAGCAGTACAAAAATACTTTAATGAATATTTATATTATAGTTTTGATATAAAAAGCGCATATATATTACACGAAGAAGAAGAAAACGAAGCGACAAACGTATTACTTTATGACGTGCTAGTAGACGAAGAAAACAACGAAGCACTCGAAAACCAAAGAGAACTTTGGAAAAAAGACAAATTAACACTATATAATAATTCAATTTATTTAGAAATATTTTTAACCCAATTAACAACAATATAAAGATGGAATATTTAGGAACGTACAAAGTAGTTAAGATTTTTAGGAAATCAAATAGGCGGGAAATAATTAGACGCAATTTGACAATTGACGAAGCAAAAAGGTTAGTTAATAGTTACCCCGATAAAAATAATAGTATGATAGTTTTTTTTAAACAATTTAACGCCTTGAAATACTATGAATGAAAACGAAAACCCCCCGCCTTTTTTAGCCTTATTTTTGGCTTTTGGAATAATAGGCAGTATTTACGGAATTATAGCAATAATCGGATTAATTTTAAATGTGTAAACTTATGAATAATTTAAATAAAATTTTGACAAAAACGGAATTAAAAAAGTTTTTAGCCGATAGAATGCGACATATAAATAAGACGCCAAAAATTAGAATAAGTACTTATAATAAAAACTTTTGCATTTATGAGGTCACAACAATAGGCGACACTATGCAATTTTGCCCAACTTTTGCACGTGTGCAAAGCGTTAATTTTGCCAAATGTCAAACTGTATACACTATTGATAATAATATTTTTGGCTATGGTTCTATATTAAGCGAAATTGAATTTTTTAATAGAAACCCAAACGATGCAATAAAAAGGAATTTAACCCTAATTAAATTAAAAAGTTAGTGTTTATATAAGGTTTATATAAGGTTTATATAAGGTTTATATAAGGTTTAGACAAAAAACCCAACAAACAACATTAACAATTTACGCACAAACGTATAACTTTTTTAGATAACATCACCCCGTTAATTTTAGCGGGGTTTTTTTGTGCCTTATAATTTGCAACCTGATGCGTGTGCAACCTGATGCGTGTGCAACCTGATGCGTGTGCAACCTGATGCGTGTGCAACCTGATGCGTGTGCAACCTGATGCGTGTGCAACCTGATGCGTGTGCAACCTGATGCGT
>JBIPND010000662.1:0-2792 GCA_044374015.1 Luteolibacter sp.
GTAGAAGGCGGCTTTTCGTTCACCCTTCCGGAGACCCTTCCCGATCCGAATCTCGCGGTGTTCGTTTTTGACTGCGGCCCCCTGGCTGCACTTCGGCCTTCTCACTCATTCTAGGTATGGCGGATCTCCCCGCACGCGCTATTGATATTCAAAAGGCTGTTGATCAGCAATCTCAGTCAGCTAACCCAACCACTTCCAGATGAAAAAAACCATTGTTTCCCTAATTGCACTGTGTGTGCTCACCATCGGGGTCAAGGCACAAACCCACCCGCGTCTGTTTTTCGACGCGGCTGATGTGGCCGGATACCGTGCCAAAGCGAACACTGCCCCTTGGAGTGACATGCTCGCCTCCATCGAGTGGAATCTTGAACGCTGCCGGACCACCGGTTACGATTCGCAATACCCGAGCACCCACGCGATGGCTGCCCTGCACTTGTTCCGAGACAGCGGCCTGGCACCAACCGATTGGTCGGAACAGTCGAAACTGGCTGCTCTCTACATGATTTCCGCGCCCGACGCATCCGGCAATCCGGTGTGGGCTGTGAATGGATACAAGTCCCTTACCCGCGCCGGTCGCGGTCTGCGGGTCGCCATCGCCTTCGACATCTGCCACAGTGCCTGGGCCGGTCAGACGATCCCCGCCACCTTTGTCGCAGGAAACGGTGCCACTTACTCCGTGCCCGCTCCCTACGCTGGCATGGATCTCAACGCCGGCATTTCGCTGGCCTTGAAAAACAACGCCGACTCGCTGGTCGCTTCTGGCGGTTCGGAGTGGCCTGGCAACACCAAGACTGCCAACAACTGGTTCGCCGTGCGCTTCGGCACCGCCTTGCTCAGCTACCTTGCTTGTGACGAACCCGAGTCCGGCTGGAGTGCCAATTACGATACCTGTCTGCGAGAACTCCGCGCCCATTACGCTGCCAACCTCACCACTCGCTCCGACACCGGTGGCTGGAATCCCGAGGGCGTCGCCTATGCCCAATACCCCGGCTACTTCTCCTTTCCGATGCTCTATGCCCTGAAACGAGTCAAGGGCCTCGACCTCACCACCGAGATTCCGGCGCTCAACAAGACTCTGTGGGCTACTTATCAGGGAATGTTGCCCATCGACCGTTACTCGCGCACCACCGCACCCGGCGACACCCGACTCGGTTGGGGCAAGGGTCTGCGCCCGGACTTCACCGACGACCACAACTCGTGGGATCCCGAAGGCTCCGCCGCGCTTGCCTTCGCCTTCGCCCCCGAGGCTTACAAGCCGGGATTGAAATGGATGTTCCGCCGCACCTGCGGCGACCTCGGCGACCAAACCTGGGACACATCCTCCGGCAACGGCCTATGGTCACTGCTCTTCTATCCGAACGATCTCGCCGAGCAAAATCCCGCCGCAGCATGGGGGAAAACCTATCAGGATCCGAGCTATGGTGTCTATGTGTTCCGCAACCGCTATCAGGATGAGAACGACTTCGTTATGCAAACCCATGGTAATTTCCGACTCAACGCGGGTGGCCACAATGGCCCGGACGCGCTATCATTCCGTATTTACGGCCTCGGCGTGCCGTGGACAGTCGGTTCGGGCCGCACCACCAATCCCCAAGGCCAGACGACTCTCTTCCCTGCCGATCCCACCACCATTTCGGGCATGACCAAGCGTCTCGTTCCATCGTTGGTAGACAAGTTCCTGCGCGCCAATGGCGACGGCTACACGATCATGAACATCGATACTTCGGACACCGGAGTGGACAACCAGACACGGCGTATCGTCACCGACTACTCCAGCGCTTCCGGCGCACCGGGATTCTTCGTGGTCAGCGATTCATCTAACAATGGGACTCATTGGCGGCTCAACACGCCTTCCTTCAATACCATCAGCTCCAGCGGCGACACCTTCAGCATTACCGCACCCGATGGCCAGGTAATGACCGCCAAAGTCCTTTGGCCGCAGAATCCAGTCTTCCGCACCGGCACCTTCAACCGTCCGCCGAGTTTAAGATATAAGGAAATCAACTACACGCCTGCCACCAACGCTTATTCGACCATCAACAAATGGATCGACTTCGAGGGCGGCGGAGACGGCAAGTTCGTCGTGGCCATCGCCATCACCGAAAACGGCTCACCCATTCCTGACATCAGTGCCTCCGGTAGCGGCGACCAACAAACCATCACCGCCGGCACCCGCATCATCACGCTTGATGGCAACAATATCACCGTCAACGGATGGACCAGGCCCACCATCGCCTTCACCGCTCCGACGCCCAACCAGCAATTCAACGCCGGTCCGACCGACGTCACGGTCACCGGCAATGTGGCCGATCCTGACGGTATCAGTCGCGTGGAAATCTCGCTCGACGGTGTCGTCTTGGGTGATGCCACCCTGGATGGTTCCGGCGGTTTCTCATACACTCTCACTGGCGTACCGCTCGGAGAGCACTCAATTGATGCAAACGTGTTCGACGGCGTCAATGATCAGAACAGCACCACTGTGTCATTCAAGGTCAATAGCACCGTCCCGCCCGAGGTCTCCCTCACTTGGCCGGGCATTGGCCAGCCATTCCAGAGTGGTCAATCCATCATCTATCAGGGGATTGCCTCTGATGCTGAAAACAATCTCGTTCGCGTGGAGCTATGGGAAAACGGTGTCAAACTAGGCAACGCCACTCTCGCTGGAAGCACATGGTCCTACACCCGGGCCAACGTCCCTACCGGCCGCCACGATGTCTATGCCGAGGCCATCGATGGCGCGGGCGACTTCACCCGCACCCCTGTTCTCCAAGTGCTTGCAAGCGCCCGATTCG
>JBIPND010000664.1:0-2786 GCA_044374015.1 Luteolibacter sp.
TGAAAAAACTCCTCGTCATCGCTACCACGTTTGTCGCTCTGAGCGGCTTCGTTGCCGCCGACATCCAAGCACCTCCTGGTTCCACCTACACGTCCTCGCGCAAGCTTGGCCGCGCCCTCAGCAACATTGTTTACGGTTTCATCGAAATTCCGGAACAAATCGTCCGCAAGAACGAGCAATATGGTCGCAAGGCTGGATTCACCTACGGAACTGTTGATGGCACCAGCCGCGCGCTGCGTCGTCTCGGATACGGTTTCTACGAACTCTTCACCTTCACCTGCCCCACTTATCGCGGCACGTTCAAGCCACCTTATGAGCGTTGCGGCGAAGACAACCGCATCGAAATGAACCCTCATGACGGACTCTCCGAGTTTCCGCCCGAGCTCGGTTTCGAAACCGGCTTCGACCACACGCGCAGTCAGAAGTATTAACCCGACCGGTTTTCCTTCAATCGCTTTCAACCCGCCAGTGGCTCGTCCACTGGCGGTTTTTTTTACCCCGGGACCGCCGGTTTCAATCCCGCTCGCCGCTGGGATGAGATTTGCGCCGGGCATCCGGACTTCCTACGCGATTGCGTCAAGCGGTGCCGTTGACTGAGGAAGGCGAAGCCGATGACCTCGCGCCCCTGCGCCTGCAATGCGGCGATCCGTTTCATCACCCGCGCGTCGCCCCGCTCGTGGGCGAAGAACGCAATGGGTTTCGATAGAGCAGGATCCGCCACCGCGCGACGCTGGTGAATCCGCCGGAAAGTTTCAACTCTAGAAAGATTCCGAGATCACCGTTTCCGCCTGCCACGGACCGTTGAGCGGATGGCGCAACGCGGACCAATACCATGCGGAAACGTCGGTCCAGGTGGAGCCGTCGAGTGCGCTGGTGACGCGTTCGTGAACGATCAACCGCAGCCCGTCCTTGGTCGCGTGAAACCTCGCCCACTGCGTGCCGTCGGCCAGGCTAACGTTGAACGCTTCCGTCGTCGCAAAACCCGCCGCGCGCAGGCAATCGGCGGATGGGTGCAAGCGGCGGGTCGCCACGTTGACGCGCCGCAGAATCACCTGGGAGTCGCCCCAGCGGTGGCTGGAAAGCGTGCCGGGA
This sequence comes from Luteolibacter sp., assembly GCA_044374015.1. Lineage (GTDB taxonomy): Bacteria > Verrucomicrobiota > Verrucomicrobiia > Verrucomicrobiales > Akkermansiaceae > Luteolibacter. Next base: position 1,093 of record JBIPND010000664.1, read on the forward strand.
AAACTCTCTGCGAAAGCGCGCTCGGCCGCCGTTTGTGGCAGTGGCTGCAAGGGAAGTGTTAGTCCCTGGAAGGTGAAAAGTGACGGCGGATTTCCCACATCCGGTGGCCCCGGGTTGCGTGGGGTGGTGAGTGCCAGCAGCGGCGCGAGAACCGCCGCGCAGGCTAACAAAACGGGTCCGGCACGTCCTGTGGGCGACGCCGGTTGATGCGGCAGCGCTGGCCGCGCCCTGCTGGAAATGGCGACCCACAACGGCAGCAAGACCACCGCGAAACTCACCAGACCGATCCCGCCGTGGCCGAGTAGGTTTTGCGGCAAATGCCCGATTTCCTGCACTGCTAACAGTGCCGTCCGCACGGTGTTGGCGGGAATCACCAGCGCGATGGCGAAGAAACCGGCGATCACCGGCGCCCGCCACGACAACCGGTGAATCGCCGCCAGCGCCATGGCCGCGGCCAGCGCGTGCCACAGCATGCGCACGCCGCTGCACGCCGGATCGACGCCGATGGTTTTTCCGCCGAGCTCGATTTGCGTTCCGCTGCGCGAGACCACCAGGCTGGCGAGTTCCAGCAGCCGCACCGCGCCCTCGGCCGCCGCCAGCCGCAGCGGATAGCCGATGAAAAACTGCATCGACGCCACCACCGGCAGGGACCATAACAGCAATCCCATCAGCCCGCCGCGCCGATACCATCCATACCACGTCGCGATGCCCGCCACCGCGAGGACGGCGCGCACCATCGGCGGCAGCCAGTGGATCCCGAGAACCGATAGAAGCACCAGCACCGCCCCGGCGACCCGGGCCTGCGGCCGGATCTTGATACCCATTTCCTGCTCTTCGTCCCCACGGGGCGGCTCATCAAAGCCCGGCACTGCGTGCCGGGCTGTGATGAAAGGTCCCGCTGGGACCGAAGACTTATCCGACCATAGGGAAATGGACCTCAATCTGCGAGGGCAACCCACAAAATCCAAACAACTAACGGGATGCCGAGAATGATCGCTGTCCCGACCCATGCGAACCACTTCCAGAATCGTCGAGACTTCCGGTCCCATTCAGACTGTCCAACCACGGAGCCTTCATCCGTTAGCTTCCCAGCTTCATAAGGCAGGCGGACCACGTAGATCAAAATTTCCAGGATCGACATATCATTGGAGTCAGCGGGTCGGCTGGTTAAAACGGCTCGTCATCGCTCCAGGCGTCGTCATTTCCGACTTGCCACTCTTCGACCATGGTGGCGGGGAAGTCTTCGAGGAAACGGGACGGACGGCAAATGATGTCGCCGCTGTAGGACTTGGGGTTCATCATCGGAAAGGTGAGATAGAGTTCGTCCTTGGCGCGGGTGAGGGCGACGTAGAACAGGCGGCGCTCTTCTTCGAGCATCGGTAGATCGTCGGCTTCGAGGATGCGACCGTTGGGGAATTGGCCGTCCACCAACCAGATCAGGAAGACCGCTTTCCATTCCAGGCCTTTGGCCTGGTGGATGGAGGAGAGCGTGACTTTTTCATCGTCGGGCTCACTTTTGTCGCCGGACGGTTCGCCGTCGACGGAGCTCATCAGGGAGAGCTGGGCGAGGAATTCGAGGATGTCGTCGAAGGTGGCGCCGTATTGGGAAAGCTGTTCGATATCGGCGCGGCGGTTTTCGAAATTTTCGAAGCTCGCTTTGAGATACTCGTCATAGACGCCCTCGAGGATGCTGA
>JBIPND010000665.1:0-2777 GCA_044374015.1 Luteolibacter sp.
CTGGGACGGGGCCTCCACGACTAACAGGATGCGGGCGGTCTCATCGAGGTAGGAGCCGGCGGCGACGGAGAGTTTGCCGCCGGCCGGAGGGGCGAAGAGCGAGCCTGTGAGGTGGTTGGCGGCGAAGGCGACGCGGTCGCCGCGCAGATCGAGAATGGCGGTCCCCGGCTGGCCGATCCATGCGCCGAGGGCGGCGGTGTCGATGCGTCGGGGCTGCGGAAGCCGGCCGTCGGCGAGCAAGGCGGGGCCGAGTTTGTTGTCGCGCTTCATGCGGGCGAAGTAGCGCGGCGGCTCGGGTTGTCCGGCGAGAATGCTTTTGACGAATTGATCTTCGTCCGCGGTCAGGGCCTCGCGGAAGGCGGGGTTGAATTTCCGCTCGTAGCCCAGAACGCTGTTAGGAATGGCGCCGAGGGCCTTGCCGCAGGCGCTGCCGGCACCGTGGCCGGGGAGGATCTGGAGGTGGTCTGATAGATCCGCGGTGGCGCGAAGGCTGGCGTAAAGCGTACGGGCGCTGGGTTCCATCACCCCGGTCTGGCCGGCGGCGCTTTCCAACAGGTCCGGCCGACCAACATCGCCGACAAAGATGAAATCGCCGGTTAGAAAGGCGATCGGCTCGTCGGCACCGCCGCCCAGATCGGTGACTAGGAAGCTCATGTGCTCGGGCGTGTGCCCGGGTGTTAGGATCGCCTTGAGTTCGATGTTTCCGACTTTGAAAACATCGCCATGTTTGAGAAAACGGGCGTGCGGATTGCCCTTTGCCCACTCGAACTGCCAGTCCGGGCCGCCTTCTTCGGAGAGATAGGCGGTCGCGTGGTGGCGCTCGACCAGCTCGCGCGCGCCGCTCAGGTAGTCGGCGTGGATGTGGGTGTCGGCGACCGTGGTGATGCGCAGGTTGTTTTCCCCGGCCACTTGGAAATAGCGGTCGAGGTCGCGCTCGGGGTCGATGAGGACGGCCTCACCCGTGCGTTGGCAGCCGATGAGGTAGGCGTTTTGGGCGAGCGAGGAGTCGGTGATCTGGCGTAAAAACATGGCCGTGGGTGATGGGAGTTAGATCGAACAGGAGTTGCCGACGCACTGGGTGCCGGAGCGTTGGTTCCACGGCATTTTGGCGAGCAGCATCGCCATACCGCACCAATCGGTGACGCCGGCGAAAACCAGGCCGGCCCCGACAAACGCGCTGATGCCGTAGAAACCGGGATGCACCCAGGTGCCGAGGGCGACGCCGGTGACGACCAGCAGGCCGGCGGCGATGCGCACTTGGCGCTCGAGGGACATCGCTTTTTTGCCGCGGTTCACCGGGAGGCCGGCGCTTTCCCAGGCGGTGACGCCGCCGTCGAGAACGACGAGGTTATCACAACCCGCCGCGGCGAGCTTCTGATAGGCCTGCTCCGCGCGTTTGCCGCTGCGGCAGATGATGACGCACTGTTCGGCTTGCGCGGCAGCGGCTTTCACGGCTGCGGGATCGAGCCGGTCGAGCGGCATCAGCGTGGAACCGGCGATGTGGATTTCGCCATGCTCGGCAGGGGTGCGGACGTCGATGAGGGCGGTGCGCTTGCCGGACTGGAGAGCGCTGTTGAGTTGATTGGCTTGAATTTTCATGAGTGGGTCGGAATTAAAATAGCTATATAGCCACATGGTTATTCTTGCAACTGAAATTTTTCATGGTATGAAATTCCCATGAAACTTCAAATCGAGCAGCTTGAGCGGGTGGCCACCCTCTTCCGCGCCTTCGCCGAGCCGACGCGGCTGGCGATTCTCCAGGAGCTCAAGGGCGGGCAAATGAGCGTGTCCGAGATCGTAGACCAGCTCCACACCAGCCAGGCTAACATTTCGAAACAACTCAAAATCCTTCACGACGCGGGTCTGGTCACGCGCCGCAAGCAGGCGACCCAGGTGCTCTACGCCATCGCCGATGAGGTGGTGTTCGAACTTTGCCGGATCGCCTGCGACAAGTTGAATCAGGACGCGGTGAAGCCGGCGAAGCTGCAGTTCTAACATCGCCCCCCTGCCGCCGGGCGGGGTGAAAACCACCCCGGACGAGTGCATCACCGGATGCGGGTTCGTCTTCCACCGGAGCCAACGAAGTGGCTGAGCCGGACGTTGAGCTCATTGATGCTCCAATAATATCTTGGATATTTAAGATGTTAGATCGTTGCGACGCGAAACTCCGGAGGCAGTGCCCAAACGCGCAAGCGGCGGAACACGTCCGCCGATTTCCCGAAGAAACAATGGACCGTGCGTCCACTCAGCTCATTGCCAGCTCAGGGACGCCGCCCCCCTCCCCTCCCCACCGTCGTCAAGGCGACACCGGCACCTCAGTTGTTTCGCCGCTTCTTGCGAATGACTCCGGGCCGTGCGTGATGGAGCGGATACTCTTGCCGGCTTTTCTGCTTTCCTCGTCGCCGTTGGATCGGCCATTATCACGGGGCCGACCACCTTGCTCACTCTCGCAAATCCACTCGGACTTCTCGCGCTGCTCGGCATTCCCGCCGTGCTGGCGATCCATTTTCTCCAACGAAAAGCCATCGAACTCCCGGTTTCGACGCTTTTCCTGCTGGAACGCACCCAGCGCGATGCGGCCAGCGGTCGGCGCTTGGATCGGCTGATTCCATCGATTCCGCTGTGGATGCAACTGCTGGCGGTGCTGCTGCTCGCTTGGTTTCTGGCAGAACCCCGCTATCAGAAATCTGGCAGCGTCCAACGCATCGCGGTGGTGTTGGACTCCTCGGCGTCGATGGGCGTTTTTAAAAACGACGCCATCAACCGGCTGCTCGCCG
>JBIPND010000667.1:0-2776 GCA_044374015.1 Luteolibacter sp.
TTTGTCGGCAGGAAATCGTCGCTGAGGTTGGTTGGCGTGCCATTGTCGCGGATGGCGGCGGGATCGGCGGAGGCCTTGAGGCGCCAGTTGCGGCCGTCGTTCCAGAAGTAGGCATAAAGAACGTATTCGGTCTCCGGCTCGAGTCCGGTGAGCGTGGTCACCAGCAGGGGAGCATCCTCCGGACCGTCGGCGTTGGACTCGAAAACATTGCCGGAGTTGCCCAAGGCGCGTCGCTCCCAATTGTTGTCAAGAGTGGTGTTTCCTTCCGCCGTCGGATTGAAGGGCTGTCCGTCCCGGCGGGTGATATTTCCGGTGGAGGCATCGACGTAGGTGATGAGTCCAGGCGTGGGCGCGGAAACGGGTTCGTGCGAGACGCCGTCATACCAACTGCGGTTGTTCGAGCCGACGGAGGCCGGAGCATCGTTGATATGGACGACGATGTTGCCATTCGCATCCGCGGTGGTGGTTCCGAGCGCGCCCGCCCGCAGGAGGCGGTTGCTGCCGTCGTCGAACTTCGGTGGGGTCCCGGTGTAGGTGAGCGAGCTGGCAAGGACCGGAGGGGTGAACGGAAACGCGCCGACAGGATCGTTAGCGAAGAGCGCCAGCGAACCGGAAGTGAATCCCGCGCGGATGTTCCAATTTTCGGTGGAGCCGGAGGGATCGTAGAAGTTCACCCAAACCTGATAGGATTGAAAGGGGGTCAGGCCGCTGATGGTGGTGCTGATCTCCGCAGCGTCCTCCGCACCGGAGTTTCCAGAAGCTTCGAAGATCGTGGAATTCGTTCCATTCCCCGTGCGCCTCGCCCAAAGTCCGTCGGCCGCGATGGTGGGGGTGGCGGCGCTTCCCGGTGCCGTGTTGGTCCGCGAAGTCGGCATCCACATACGTGAGCCCGGCATGGAGGCATGAGAGCGATCCCACGAGCAGGCAGGCAAGGAGCAAAAGGCGGGTAGCTTGCATGAAGTGGCAGGACAAGGATGCGGATGTATGGTCGAAGGCCTCCCAAAGCAAACGGACGACGCGCGCCGCGCTTTGGGTGGATCGGGTGGGAATGCGTTGGTCAACGGCGGCGGCGAAGGAGGAAGAGAATACCGATTCCGCCGAGCAGCGCGGCGGACGGCTCGGGAATCACCACGACCGCCAGGCTTCCATTGTCGAAGTAAGCGGAGCGTCCACCGCCGACCAGGGCCGCATTGTCGATGCCGAAATTGCCAATGTCCGACGCGCTGAAGGTCTGGCTGGTGGAAATGACCGTGTAGGCCGTGTTCAGATCAAGGATGCCCCAATTGATGCCGGTGAGATTGGCGATCCCGAAGCCGCTGCCAAAGGTGATGGTTCCAGTGACGGCGAGTGGGTCGTTCAAGTCCACGACTTCGAGCAAGCCCGCCGCATCGAAGGCAAGTCCGCCGACCAACGACCCCGTGCCCCCGATCGTGGCGTCGGCGGCGACTGACACGGCGGTGTTGCCGAGCGATCCGTTGACCAGCAGGGTGCCTGCGGAGACAAGGGTGGCACCGGTGTAGGAGTTGTTGGTGCCGGAAAGTGTGAGAGTGCCTTCACCTTGCTTATAAAGCGCCAGGGTGGCACCGCCCTGTGTGATGTTGCCGCTCACTGTAGTGTCGCCCTCCCCAGTGAAGAGAACCCCACGCGCACCAGACGCACCGTGGGTGACCGCGGTGGCTGCGGAGAGGGTGAGCAAGCCGGCATCGGACTGAATCGTATTATCCGTGCCGCCTGTGTTGAGCGTGATCGTTCCGCCGAGATTGTTATTTCCAGAAACATTGAGGATGGCGGCAGAGGCCCCAACAGCAGATGTTTTTCCGTTCACATTGAGTGCGTTGTTGAGGGTGATGCCGCCGGCGACCTCAAGGCGGTTGCTGCCACCGTTGCCGGCGATGAAAACGGCACCGGAGCCAAGGGCTCCGGTGGCTGTGGCGCGGATTCTCGAGGTGCCGCCATTGACGTTGAGGTTGGTCCCGCCGCTGTAAGTGTTGGCGGTGTTCATGAAGAGCGTTCCGGTGCCGGTTGCATTCACGATGTTGCCATTGCTGTTGTTGGAGGAGCTGAGGTTGGTGTTCACATTCCAGTTTCCCGAGCCTGTGAAATTGAAAGTGGTGATGCCGGAAAAAGTAGTCGCAAAGGCGACACCGGAGGCAATCGTCGCAGCATTCGACGAATTGTTCGTCATGGCCATCGTGCCGTTGAAGGCGGTGATATTGCTGGTTCCTGATCCGTTGCCGAGCGAAAACGCACCCGCACCGGAGGCGATGTTGATGCCAGAGCCGTTGAGACGGAGTGCGCTACTTTGGCCGTTAATCACCAGCGAACCGGTCTGGTCGGAGGTTAGGCTGATGGAGATGCCGGGGTTGGTGTTGAAACCGGCCTGCGCCGTGTTGTATTGCAGGGCGAGTGAACCTGAAACGGTGCCGTTCCACTGGAGGACGTCGCTCGCCGCAGCAATACCGTCTGGATTCCAGTTGCTTGCTTGCCCGAGATCGGTAGCGTCGCCGCCACCGTCCCAAGTGAACGTTGCTGCGTGAAGCGGCGTGGAGAGGAGACATCCGATGGTGAGGATCGCAGGCAGACAGGAGGCACGGTGGGGTTTCATGGGTTGGACCAGGTATGAATGGGGTTTTCCGCAACCGAATCGAACGGTGCTTCTGATGAATGAACGAGAGTCCCGCCCGAAACCCGACACGACCGATGAAAAATTTTTCACCACCGGGACGGCGACCGCGCCCAAGCTGGGCCCAGGACCAGGATTTTCACCGTCAACAAG
>JBIPND010000666.1:0-2776 GCA_044374015.1 Luteolibacter sp.
GGTGCGTTTCTTTTGATTGCAATTGCCGTCGATCCGTTCCACGCCCTGAAGGCCCGCTGCCCTGAGGTGCTTGTCGAGATACCAGGCGGTATCGGCGAACTCTGAAAAGATGATGACCTTGCGGCCTCTCAGGTCATTGTCGGACTTGAGCATTTTGACGAGTGCCTTGAGCTTGTCGTCCTTGTTCGGATCGACCTTGGCCCCGAGGTTCAAGAAATCGACGATTTGGTCGAGGTCCATGATGGTGTCATCGAGGATCTCATCGACTTTATATAGAGTGGGGTCGAGTTTCTCGATGGCATCCAGGTCTTCCTGAGTCAGGAAATCCTGATCCTCTTCGGCGTCAACATTTTCCGAAGGCCATAGTTCCTGTTGATGCGCTGCGGCGTAACCGATGAGTTTGTCATGCTTGAGCTTCCACCTCTCGAGGATGTTCTTCTGGTGCCGGGATTCGGAATGCACCTCGACCCACGCCAAGAGCTTTTTCAACAGCCGCCAGCACGAGCGTTCGAAGGCATGGGCAGAGCTTTCGAAGCGCTTGAGAAACTGGGTGCGGATCAGCGAGACCACCTGCATTTGCCGCCCGGCATTGAAGGATTCCAGTTCCGGTGCATCCAGAGGACCCTGCCAATAGGCAAGCGGGTAATAGATGCTCAGAGCGAACAAGGGCTTTTCGCGGTTGAAGGCCTGTTCCAAGGACTCCAGCAGATTTCCGTAAGTGGCCTTGAGCTTGTAGGGGGCGACACGCGGGATTTCCCGGTTTGGGAAAACGACATTGCCACCTGCGGACGCGGCTTCGCTTTTTTTGACATAGGTGCGGGAACGCTGGACCACGAGTTCATCGAATATGAGATCCCGCTGGAGTGCATCCTCGATACGGAGTAATTCCCCGGCTTCAGTTTCTCCGGGTTCCGCTGGATGCTGTGAGAGGGACTTGTCCAATTGAACGAAATGCGCGCGGAGGTTTTGGATCCCCAAGTTGCGCGTGCCTTTGGCAAAGTAGGCGTCGTCGCCATTGGTGGTGAGCTCCAGGATGTGCCGGAAGTCATGGACTCCATTGTTAATCGGAGTGGCGGTTAGAAAAAACATTTGTTTTTCCCTGCCGCCGGCTTGATGGAGATAATCTTGGAATTTCCGGTAGCGTGATGCCTCCTTGTTGCCCTCGCCGGCAATCCCCTGGTTGCGGAAGTGGTGGGCTTCGTCTATGAGAATGACATCGGCGTCGCGAAGGGTCCGCTCGAGATTCTGGAGAAATTTACCGTTCCGCTGAAGGTCGGTGTGATTGTAAGGAATGAAGGTGACGAAGCTACTGTTGAGGTCGGGGAGCAGGCGCTCAATGACGCGTTCCCACACATCCTCGCGTGCCGCCTTGGGCGCAAACAATACGACCCGCTTGCCCTCGTGCATGACCATGCGCTCGATGAGCATCAGTCCCACGTAGGTTTTTCCGAGGCCAACTCCGTCGCAAAGGAAAGCGCAGCCATAGAGGCGGGCCATTTCCACCATGTTCTTGTAAGCATCCTTTTGGTAGCGGGCCAGGATCGGGAAGATCGACGATTGCTCGCGGTCCCACTCGTCCGGAGTGATTTCATGGCCGCGAAGCAGTTCGTGCAGTGCTTTGAACCAAATTTCGAAGGGTTTTCGCGGATTCGTATGCCGCTCGAAGGTGCGCAACACCTCCGCGGTGATGTCTTCGGATTCGTCCCAGTGCCGCTCATACCATTCCTGAAGCAGCTTCACGTCATTGCCACGGATCTGGACATTCAGTTCGACGTTGTCCTCCAAGCCCGGTTTGGTGAAATTGGATGAGCCGACGAGGCCGAACGAACCGATGACTGCCTGTCGGGCGTGGGTAAGATAACATTTGGCGTGGAATTTGTCCTTTCGATAGACCCGGCATTGGATTTTTCCAGAGCGCAGGGCTTCGACAAGCGCAGGGACACCGGCGAGAAAGTCGTTGGCTTTTTTTTCGGATTCGATGCTGGAGTCCAGAGTGGAAACGATTTTTCGGAGGCCCTCTTCGAAAGCGCGCCTTGTCCGCTTGGAGACTTCATCGCCCATCAGGATCCGCATGGAGTCCATTTGCTGCCACTTGTCCTTGAGTGCCAGCAGGGCACCAATCTCGAAATAACCCGTTGCGATGTCGATCGATGAGGATAACTCGCACCAGTCCGTGAGGTAATTGCGGACCTTCCATTCGCTGTCACTGTTATCAACGATGAAAAGTTCTGATGCGGAGTGATTCATGATTTGTTTGGAAGGCTATCGGTGTGATGGAAAAGGGGAAGCAAAGAGGAGTAAGGGTGGCGATAGAGTCGGTGCGATGCGGTGGCTTGGAGGGTGGCTAGGAGATGAATTTCGAATGTGCAGCGGGTTGTTCTCACAATTACCGTGAAATCCTGATAGGTTGGCGGAGGAAGGGAAGGGAATTTATCGGCAATTTTGGCACGGTCCGGCGGGCCAAGCGGCAGGCGGCGGTCAAATTTCCGGTGCTTCAAGGAACCACTGGATGGCTGGGATGATTTCGATAGATTCAGGGATGGCGGTGCCGGGAGGAAGCGGGTCGAGGAGGATCAGAAGGGTTCGGGTTTCGGGATCTTGGGCTTTAGGTCAGTTGGTCAATGATGTGGCGAGCCCTGAACTCCGGGTGGCGTTGGTAGTAAGCTTCAAGGAGGAAAGAGAGGTCCGAGGCATCCATTCCGGCGAGGCGATCATCCTCGAAGTTCATAAGAACAAGGGACTCACGGGGTGCGCCGGCAGCAAGCAGGTCCGCCAG
>JBIPND010000668.1:0-2771 GCA_044374015.1 Luteolibacter sp.
GAACGTGATCAAATTCAAATTGTAGAAAGAATTTGTGGCAGTGCTGAGGTTGCCGGCACCCGTATTGTAGAACGCCACGCTACTGGTCCCCGAGGTGCTGGTGCTGGGGGTGCCGCCTGTCCAGTTGCCTGCGGTGTTCCAGAGGCCGTTCGAAGCACCGGTCCACGTTTGAGCATTGACGGTGGTGAGCAGGGAGCTGGCGAGGAGGAAGGAGCGAAGGGTGCGGGTGGCTTTCATGGGCTGGGTTTTTCAAACAAGCGGGCCTCTTCAAGAATGGCTGACAAGTGTGACGGAATGTCGGGCCCTGGGTAGTCGGATAAAGTGACGACACGGCGGCGGCGCTGGGGGCGGCTGGAACCCCTGAAACGTGAGCCAGGCGCGTGGCTGCCGCCGCGGCTCTTAGTCCGAACGGGTTATTGTGAGGCGATGGTCGGAGATGGATCATGGTGGCGAGCCGCATGGAACCCCGATTCTGCTCCAATTTTTGAAATGAAAACCCTCATCGCCGCAGTCCATTGTTTTCTAGCTGCGTGCTTCCTGGTTTCTGCGGAAGACGCGCGGCCGGTGGTGGATGGCTCGAAGGTCGCCACGGAATCCGCCGCCAATTTGAAGCTTCCGACCTTCCACATCGTCGGCGATTCCACCGTGCGCAGCGGCGGCCGCGACGGCATGTGGGGCTGGGGCGAGCGCATCGCGCCGTTTTTCGATCCGGAAAAAATCAACGCCGTCAATCACGCGATCGGCGGCCGCAGCGCCCGCACGTTTTTCAACGAAGGCCGCTGGCAGAAGGTGGCCGACGCGCTCCAGCCCGGCGATTTCGTCATCATCCAGTTCGGCCACAACGACCAAGGCCGCGTCGGCGATCCGGCAAACAAAGGCCGCGCCGACCTGCCCGGCACCGGCGATGAAACCGCGGCAGACACCCAACCCGACGGCACCCAGGAAACCGTCCACACCTTCGGCTGGTATTTGAAACGCTTCGTGTCCGACGCGCAGGCGAAAAAGGCCACCGCGATTCTCTGCTCGCCGGTTCCGCACAAGGACCGCTGGGAAAACGGCCGCGATTTCGAAAACCTCGCCGGCTGGGCCAAGGAGGTCGCGGATTCGAACAAAGCGCTCTATTTCGATCTCACCCAGCTCATCACCGACGCCTATCTCAAAGCCGGCCGCGGCCAAGTGGAGACCTTCTTCGCCGACCGCAACACCCACACCACCGACGCCGGCGCGCGCTTCAACGCCGAGTGCGTGGTCGCCGGATTGAAAACCCTGCCCGGAAATCCGATCGGGAAATTCCTCGCCGGAAACGCCGAGACTCCAGCCCGCGACGAAACACCCGCCCGGCGGTTTTCATTCGGCACCAAGGAGCCCACATCCGGTTGGACCCGCGTGGCCGCCGGCGATCTTTATTCCGCCCAAACCGGCTACGGCTTCGAGCCCGGCGCGCAGGGCGGGGGAGCCGAGCATTTCACCAGCCAGAAACCCTTCCTCTTTTCCGTGAAACTGCCGGAGGGAAATTTCGCCGTCACCGTCATCTTCGACGACGCGGGCGAATCCTCCGCCACGGTGAAATCCGAAACCCGGCGGCTGATGTTGGAGAAAGTCCCGGGCAAGGCCACCCGCACTTTTATCGTCAACGTCCGCACGCCGCAGATCCCCGGCGGCACCACGGTAAAGCTCAAGGCCCGCGAACTCGAAAGCGAAACGCTCGGCTGGGACGACAAGCTCACCCTCGAATTCAACGGCCGCCGCCCGGCCTTGCGCGCGCTGACGATCACCCCGGCCGCGGTGCCGACGGTTTTCATCACCGGCGACTCGACCGTCTGCGACCAGCCCGCCGAGCCATGGGGCAGCTGGGGCCAGATGCTGCCGCAGTTTTTCGGCCCCACCGTCGCCGTGGCCAATTACGCCCAGTCCGGCGAGTCGATCCGCAGCTCGCTCGGTGCCCGCCGTTTCGACAAGGTTTTCAGCCTGATGAAACCCGGCGACTATCATTTCATCCAGTTCGGCCACAACGACATGAAGGATACGAATCCCGATGCGCTGGAAATCTATCAAAGCAATCTGGAAAAACTCGTCGCCCGCACCCGCGAGCTCGGCGGCACCCCGGTGCTCATCACCTCCGTCGAGCGCAAGTCCGGCGTCCGCCAAGACACCCTCGCCGGCTATCCGGATACGGTGCGCGAGGTGGCGAAAAAGCACAACTGCGCCCTCATCGATCTGCACGCCATGAGCCGTACGCTCTATCAATCACTCGGCCCGGACCTCGACAAGGCCTTCCAGGACGCCACCCATCACAACAACTACGGCAGCTACCTGCTGGCCAAGTGCGTGATCGCCGCCATCCAACAGACGGACCTGCCGCTCGCCAAGGCCATCGCCCCGGACTTCGGCGATTTCGATCCCGCCAAACCGGACCCCGCCGCCACCTTCGAGATCCCCGCGATCCCGGGCGTCTCCGCCATCAAGCCGCTGGGAAACTAAGCCACTCAGCCCATGTCCTCGATACTTCACCTCACGACCGCCGCGGTTCTTCTCGCGACGCTCCACACCGCTTGGGCTCAGGAAACTCCCGGGTTTCCTGTTTCAATCGTCGTCGATGCCTCGCGACCCATTGGCCCGCTCAAGCCGATCTGGCGTTTCTTCGGTGCCGACGAGCCGAACTATACCTACATGAAGGACGGGAAAAAACTTCTCGGCCAACTCGGCGAGCTCAAGCCCAGCGAGGTATTTTTCCGCACCCACAGTTTGTTAGTGACCGGTGAGGGGACTCA
>JBIPND010000670.1:0-2763 GCA_044374015.1 Luteolibacter sp.
TGAACATGGCCGAGATCGAGATCGGGCTGCTGGTGCGCGGCTGCCTGGACCGGCGGATCGGCTCGGCCAAGGAATTCCGCCGCGAGATCGCCGCCTACCTCGACAGGAAAAACGAGAACCCGAAACCAATCAACTGGCAGTTCGCTAACAAAAAGGCGCGGGTCAAGCTCAAGTCGCTCAATCCGGCGGTTTGAGAATTACTGACCACTAGGGCGGGGCGGAAGCCCAGGAAGAGGTCCCGGTCGCCCGGGTCGTACCAGCTCCGGTAGGCCGCACTGCAGTACGCGGCGTCGTTGCGCCACGAGCCGCCGCGGCACACGCGGTGGACGCCCGATGAAGGCCCCGAGGGATCCATGCCGCCAGGCAAGGTGTCGTCATACCAATCCGCGCACCATTCCCACACGTTGCCATGCATGTCGTGAAGCCCCCAAGTATTGGCCTTCTTCGTGCCCACGTCGTGGGTCTTGCTTGCGCTGTTTCCATCATACCACGCCACTTGCTCGATGGTCCCTCCGGAGTAGGTCCCAGTCACGCCAGCCCGGCAGGCATATTCCCACTGCGCCTCCGTGGGTAGGGCCATCCTCCAGCCGTCTGGAATCATGCCACTGCCGTTCACCTTCTTGATGAACTCTTGGGCGTCATCCCAACTCACATTCTCCACTGGCAAGTCGTCACCCTCGTCACTACTTGGATTGTTCCCCATCACTGCCTGCCACTGAGCCTGCGTGACTTCTGTCTTCGCCATCCAGAAGCCTTTGCTCAGGGTCACGCTTACCTGTCTTTCATCGCCCGAACGTCCCTCCTCAGAAGCTGGACGGCCCATGGTGAAAAACCCACTAGGACAAAAAGCAAAGGGCATGACTACCTTTCCCGCCAACGGCACACCCAAGGTGACTCCTACTCGCCCAGCATCAATCTCGACGAGGAGTTTGGCCTTCGCTTCTACAGCCTCGCGATCTGCTCCGAGCTTTGCTTCCGCTGCTTCAATCTCTGCTTGGGCTAAAGCAATGACGCGAGCTTCCTCAGCTTTTGCATTTTCTTTGACCACATAGAGCGAGAAAGCGCCCAAACCTGCGATAAACAGGGATATGAAGGCAACCCGGGTCACCATTCGTTTTTTGTGAGCCTTCTGTGCGGCGGCAAAACGTGAGTCCATTTTTTGGAGTAGGGCCGAAGCCTCTCGCCCAAGTTCTGAATCAGGCTTCTCGACCAAGCGGTGCAATTGACTGAGTTCTGCTTTGACAGCTTTGTATTCACCTTTTTCTAGGAGCTGTTTGAGCGATGAATCAAGACTTGTGAACTGCGCAAGCACGCCTATGGCCTTTCGGAGTCGTGACTCCACCAGCGAATAATTGACATCAGAAAACCTGCCTACCCCCAAGTTCTGGAAGGACTTCTCCGCACTTCGGAAAGAGTCATTTGAAAGGTGATGGTCAGTTTCGGCCAAGGCCTTCACATGGTCCACGTGAAGCGCGATCAACTCCTCGATTCTCAGGCACATGGCTGTGAGATGAGTCGAGACTCCCTTCGCGAGTTTGCCTTCATCACGGGAAAATTGATAAAGGTCGTGGCGACTTCCATCCTTACTGCGGAGTATCAGCCTATCCACACATTGCACGCAGGCTAAAAGTTCCGGATGAAGATCGACTGTGCTTGATGATGTATCCCAGTCCAGGGGCAAGAGCATCTGCCGTAGACGCTCCTGGACGTGTGGAAACTCCGCGACCAGATTACTCAATTCCGCCCTAGCGGATTGGATGTCTGATAAACTGATATTCGGAACGCCCTTGATCCAACTCTTTTTCCAACTCGTGAGCCGCTGGTATTCTTGGTCGGCCGCTGTAAAAAACTTGGAAACAGCAACTAGGCGTTGTTGAATGACATGAAACGGATCGGGCGGCAGATGTCCTGCCTTGCTGTGAGCCTCAATGTAGTCGGAGAGGCGCGCTTTGTAGAGGCGTAGAGCCTGCATATCCTGAAAATCGCTCAGCGCATCCTGCTGAGATTCGAGCATTTTGAGGTTCGCCTGCAATGCGGCGGTCTGTCGTAGGAAGGCGTCGTCGATCATTTCGAGATTGGGTTGGTTGGGCGGGCTTCAGTTTGCTGGGCGGAACTTCTCCAGACGCTCAAGCGCGGCAAAGCTATCCGCCATGAGGTTACGCAACTGCTTGACCTGCTCCGCCTGCTGTCTGCGCATCTCACGGTCTGCATCTTCCGCTTTGAGCCGCTGCTGCTCGATGACGAGGCGCTGTTGCTCGATTTTGCTGCGATCCGCCTCGTTGCGATCCGCCTCGTTGCGGTTCGCTTTTTCCAGCGCCGCCGTCTGCGCGCGGATGGCAGATGCCTGTTCTTTCTGCTGGGCGATCTGCTGGTTGCGCTGACTGATGGCCGCCATGTGGCCCATGGTGTTTAGCATGCCGTCGTTTTCGTTGAAGGAATCTTGCAAATCACTCATGCAACTGAAAGTGAATTGGATATTAGGCCCTGACAATCCCTATTTTGGATGCTTAAAGGCTAGTGGTCCGTAATTCTTAATCTGCCGGGGCGTGCATTTTGCACTTGTACTGAAAATTCAAAATTTGCCCACCGTGGCTGAACCATCTTCCGGAAGTGATTGGGTTTCTCCCGGAATAACCGGGGGGGCGTTGCTTGAAGGAGCGGCGCCCCTCTCATCCAAACCCCTCCTATCCACCAAACCAGAAACCATGACCGTGAAACCTTCCAGAAGCATCGAACATTCGAGAGGGTCCGCGTCCCGATCCA
>JBIPND010000062.1:0-9443 GCA_044374015.1 Luteolibacter sp.
TCCGCGCAGGTCACCCGCACCTGCACCAACGGCCAGACCGATACCACGAACTAAGACACCACCGCTCCCAATGCTCCCACCACGCTCACCGCCTTTATCATTCATGAAATTGCCGATTTTCATTCGATTTCTCGTTCTCACCCTTGTCGGATTCCCTGTCGCGCTATTTGCCAGCGATACCGACCAGGATGGTCTCGATGATTCCGTGGAGACGAACACCGGGATCTATGTCTCCCCCACCAACACTGGCACCAGCCCGACCAATCCCGACACCGATGGCGACGGCGCGGGCGACTGGTATGAAGTCGCGGCTTCGCTGACGAATCCGAACAACGCTGGCAGCAAACCGAATGTCCCCTATCCGCTGCCCGCGCCCGATGCGTCCACCGGCGCCACCAACAAGCCGGTGAAGGTCTTCATCCTTTCCGGCCAGTCCAACATGGAAGGCCAGGGCAACATCACCCCGCGCGGCACCGCAGGCACCCTCGAAACCATCACCAAGAACGAATATAAATTCCCCAATCTGCTCAACGGCGCGAATTGGTCGTCACGCAATGATGTGCGCTACCGCGGTGTCGTCTCCGCCATCAAAAACCAACTCCTCACCGCGGGCCAGGGAACGACGCTCAACGCCATCACGGCCATCGGCCCGGAGCTGGGTTTCGGCCATGTCATGGGATACTTCCATGGAGAACCGGTGTTGGTTCTCAAATCTGCGGAAGGTGGCAAATCCCTCGGCGGAGATTTTCTCCCGCCGGGCAGCGTGCCATATAACTACACCACCAAAACCTACCCGGGCTTCGGCCAATCCCCCATTTCCTGGGTCACCGGCTCCGCGCCCGTCAACGATCCAAATTTCTACGGTGGCATCCAGTTTGATAAATGTTTCCGCGCCAAGGCGGACTGGGCTCCTGCCGGGGCCGCGCTGACAGCCGTTCCTAACGTGACCGATGTGCTCGATAACTTCGCGACCGAGTATCCGCAGTGGGCGGCGCAGGGTTTCGAGATCGCCGGCTTCGCCTGGTTCCATGGCTGGAATGACGGACTCAGTTACACCGGCCAATATGCTTACCGCTACGAGCAGAACATGGCACAGTTCATCCGCCAGATCCGCGCCTACTATGAGAACCGCTACCCGGGGAAAATCAAAGTCAAGGCCCCCTTCGCCATCGCCACCGCCGGCTTCGAAGGATTCAACATGCAGGAACTCACCCGCAAGGCGGTCTTCGATGCGCAGATCAATGTGGGAAATCCCACCCTCTACCCGGAGTTTGCCGGCAACGTGAAGACGATGGATACCCGCAGTTATTGGCGGGATAAAGCAATCTCCCCCGTTCCCGGCGGCACTCAAGGCTTCCACTACAACCGCAATGCGGAGACCTACATGCTCGTCGGTGATGCCTTGGGCCGTGGCATGATCGACCTCATCAACTCCGCCACTCCGGACACCGCCCCGCCTGCCATCCTCACTCTCAGCCCACAGGACAACGCCGCCGGAGTGCCCGTCGCCGCGAATTTAATCCTCACCTTCAATGAGGGCGTCCTCCGTGGCAGCGGCAATATCACCCTCAAAAATCTCAGCACCGGCACCCAGCTCGTCATCCCCATCACCGATCCCCAAATTTCGGTCAGCGGCGCGGTCCTGACCCTCAACCCGACCGCCAACCTCGCCGCCAGCACCAACTACGCCATCCAAATCGACCCTACCGCCTTCGTGGACCTGGCCACCAATCCGTTTCCCGGCATCAACAATGACACCACCTGGAATTTCACCACCGCCGCTCCTGATGCCGCGCCCCCCACTCCCAGCCCGCTCACTTGGGCGCTGCCACCGGCCGCAGCTACCAGCAGCTCGATCATCATGACGGCCACCACCGCCAGCGATCCGAACGGGGTGGAATATTGGTTTGAAAACACCAGCCTTCCAGGACGCAACAGCGGTTGGCAGAACGCAACCACATGGACTGACAGCGGCTTGCTGCCCAGCACCTCTTACACCTACACCGTCACGGCCCGCGACAAGTCGGCGGATCAGAACGAAACTGCCGCCTCCGCGCCACAATCCGCCACCACCAACACGTCATCCCTCCCGGTCGTGATCCTCTCCACGGATTTCACCGGCCGCACCGTTGCCGGCGCAACGGCGACAGTCACCGACTACGCGCTGAATGGTGTCGCAGCCCCGGGAGCGCTCACCGCCGTGAGACCTTCGGGTAGCTCGGCCCCAGCCTTGTCCGCGTTGTTCACCACCACCGCTGCCCAAGGCTACTTCGCGCCGACACAAAATCCCGCCCACTGGCAAATGGATGTGCCGTTGGCAGTGGGCTCCGCCACCATCGACTTGGCGAACATCGTGGTCAAATTCCAGAGCTTCTCAAGCGCCGGCGCTCTCAAGACCCAATCCGGCAGTGGCGACACCGCCGCCGATCACTGGGCCACCGTGTCATTGCTCGACGCCTCACTGGCCCCTCTCCGATCCCAGCAAATCGCCGCCACGACGGCAGGGACCCGCGCCACCTGGACCGGCACCTTCACCGCAGCCGCCGGCCTCGCGCTGCAGGCGAATACGTCCTACACCCTGCGTATCCTCATCAGCGGACTCACCCCCACCACGGCGGCGGCATCCGGCAACCACGTCGGCATCGACGCATTGACCGTCAACGGTGTGTTGGGCGGTGCCACGGGCGACACCTCGCCGCCCACCCCGGACCCGATGACCTTCGAGCTGGCCCCGGTCGCCACCGGAGCCAACTCCATCACGATGCGGGCGAGCACCGCCACCGACCCGAGCGCTGTCGAGTATTTTTTTGAAAACGCCACCACCGGCGAACAAAGCGGTTGGCAGGCGGACAACACCTGGAATGATACCGGCCTCGCCCCCGCGACCACCTATGCCTTCCGGGTCACCGCCCGCGATCAATCAGCCGCCCAAAATTCCACCGCACCCTCATCGCTCGTTTCCGCCACCACGGACAGCGCCTTGGCCGGCGGTGAGATCCTGGCAACCCGTTTCACCTCCCGGACCATCGCCGGGGCCACCGCCACCATCACGGACTACACCCTCAACGGTCTCGCCAACCCGGGCGCCCTAACGGTCTTGAAGGTGCCAGGCAGTAGCGTGAATGTGACGGGATTTTTCACCACGCCCGATGCCGCAGGACACCTCGCGGTGCAGACCAGTATTAACTCCGCCCACTGGCGGCTTGACGTGCCTTTGAACACAAACGCAGCACCCGTCACTCTCGGCCAGATCGAGCTCGACCTCCAAAGCTTCACCTCCGCAGGGGCCGCCAAGCCCGATGCCAGCTCGGTAACCGCCCACTGGGTAACCGTCGAATTGTTAGGTTCCGCTGCCACCTCGCTCGGTTCGCAGCAGGTTCAATCGCCTGCGGTCAACGCGCATGATTGGACCGGGATCTTCAACTTCGCCTCCGGAATCACCCTGCAGGCAAGCCAGTCCTACACTCTGCGCATCCTCGTCAGCGGGTTAAACCCCGCCTCCCCCGCAGCCGCCGGCAACTACGTCGGCCTCGATGCGCTCCGGATTTTCCCAACCCTCGCCGTCTCCCCCTTCGCAAGCTGGCAGCAGACGAATTTTCCGGGTATCACCGACCCGGCGGTGATTGGCGAAACCGCCGATCCGGACCGCGACGGCAGTGTCAATCTGCTCGAATACGCGCTCAACACCGACCCGAAAGATCCGTCCAAACTGACGTCGCTCCAGCCGACGGTGAGTGCCACCGAACTCTCGCTGCGTTACACCCGGGTAGCGGCAGCCACCGACATCACCTACCTCGTCGAGTGGTCTCCCAACCTCGCAACCTGGTTCGGCACCGGAGTGATCGAAACCCTTGATCCGGATCCGCCGACCGACCCGGCCTACCCGCGAATCAAAGCCCGTGTCTCAAAAGGACCGGATCCCGTCAAATTCCTGCGACTGCGGATTGTCAAATAAGCCTGCTCCATGCTTGCTCTAACCACAGCCAAGTCAACCCCATGATCCGCACCCGCCAAACACTCGCCTCACTCGTCGTCTCCCTGCTGGTTTTTCCGCTTCACGCGGGAGCAGGCATCACCCCGGTCGATCCGCGCTGTGAGGGAGCGGTGCAATCCATCGCGGCCTCGCCAGCGCCACGGTTCTCTTGGCGCATTGAATCCGATGACCGGGGTCTAACTCAGTCCGCCTGGCAAATCCTCGTGGCCAGCAGCACGGATTTGTTAGCCAAGGATCAAGCGGACCTTTGGGACTCCGGCAAGGTGGCTGCGGCGCGATTACCACTCGTCAATTACGCAGGCAAGCCCCTCAAAGCCGGCCAAGTCGGTCACTGGAAAGTCCGCTGCTGGGATGCCAACGACAAGCCCTCACCCTGGACTTCCATCGCCGCCTTCGAAATTGCTCCCGCCACCCCTGCCGACTGGTCGGGCGCACTGTGGATCGATGACGGCAAAGCCAATCCCGAGCGCGACGAGGATTTCTACAAACCCGACCCGGCCCCGCTGCTGCGTCGTGAATTCACCCTCGGCAAACCGGTGCTGCGGGCGCGCCTGCACGTCGCCGGACTCGGCTTGTGCCTGCCCAGCCTCAATGGCAAACGCCTCGAAGATCATATCTTTGATCCGCCGTGGACTGCCTTCGAAAAACGCATCCTGTTTCGCACTCACGACGTCACCACCCAACTAACCGAAGGTGCCAATTGCATCGGCCTGGCTCTCGGCAATGGTTGGTTCAACCCGCTGCCCATGCGCATGTGGGGAAACCTCAACCTCCGTAATTCTCTCGTCACTGGCCGCCCGCGGGTGATTGCCTGCCTGGTGGTCGATCATCCGGATGGCACTCAAACCAAAGTCACCACCGGCCCCGGTTGGGCGACCACCGAAGGACCGACCGTGCGCAACAGCATCTTCATCGGCGAGGACCGTGATGCCCGGCTCTCGATTCCCGGTTGGGATGTTGCTGGATTTGATGCCACAAAGTGGAAATCCGCCCGCGTCACGGATGCCTCTCTCGCAGCCCTTCAAGCGCTGGAAATGCTGCCCATCCGGCCTGGGAAAAAACTTCCCGCAACGGCCATCACAACCCCACAGCCCGGCATCCACATCGTCGATTTCGGCACCAACTTCACGGGCATCCCGGAGATGGATTTACGGGTCCCTGCCGGCACGACCCTCACCTTCCGCTACGGTGAACTTCTCCGCCCGGATGGTAATTTGAATCCACTAACCAGCGTTTGTGGGCAGATCAAAGGCAGTCGCAAACAGACGGATGGCAGCATGCGCTCGGTCGGTGGCCCGGGCGCACCGGAGATCGCATGGCAGCAGGATTCCTACATCGCCAATGGCTCACCCAATGAATGCTTCCGCCCGGACTTCACCTATCATGCCTTCCGTTTTATGGAAATCGTCGGGCTGTCTGAAGCGCCGAAACTCACAGACTGCCGCGCCATTCCATTCAACACCGAACTTCCAAGCATGGGGGAATTCAGCTCATCAAACGAGCGCCTCAACCGCATCCAACAGATCACCCGCCGCACCTTTCTTTCCAATGCCGTCGGCGTCCAGTCGGACTGCCCGCACCGTGAGCGCTTCGGCTACGGCGGCGACATCGTCGCCACCAGCGAGGCCTTTATCATGAATTTCGACATGGCGGGTTTCTATGCCAAAACCGTGCGCGACTGGGGCGATGCAGCTCTCCCGGGCGGACTCTTCCCCGATACCGCTCCCTACGTCGGAATCAAATACTGCGGTGTCGGCTGGGGCATGGCCCATCCGCATTTGTTAGAACAGCTCTATCAATACTATGGAAATCTTACGCTGATTGAAGAGCAGTTGCCCATTGCCATCCGCTGGATCGAAAGCGAGGCCGCCCGCCGCAAAGATGGATTGGTCACCGTCGGGCTGGGTGATCACGAAGGGCTCGCCAAAGCACGCGGCCCCGCGCTCGGGACCCCGATGTTCATCGATGCCGCACGCCGCATCGCCCGTCTTGCCCGGTTGATCGACCAGGAAAAACAAGCCTCCCGTTGCGACGCGCTCGCCTTGGAATCCGAGACCGCCTGGGCCGCTGCCTTCATCAATTCAGAGACCGGGATGGTCGGGCTCGGCTCTCAATCCGAGCAATCCTTCGCGCTCGGATTCGGAGTCGTGCCTGAAGCTTCCCGCCCCGCGGTGTTTGACCATCTCGTAAAAGATCTCAACAAGCCCGAAGACAGCCCGCGGCTCAGCACCGGCATCTACGGAACCCGGCAGCTTCTGGAGCAACTTCCCCTACTCGGACGCAACGATCTCGCCTACGCCCTCGCCAACCGCAAAACCTTCCCATCGTGGGGCTGGATGCTCGAAAAAGACGCCACCACCCTGTGGGAACACTGGGCCGGCAGCGACAATACGTTTTCTAACAACCACCCAATGTTCGGCTCCATCTCCGCTTGGTTTTTCCGTTGGCTGGGCGGCATCCAGCTGGCTGCGGACGCCGTCGGCTTCGACCGCATCGTGATCCGCCCGCAGCCCGTGCCGGATTTGAAATGGGTCAAATGCTCGCATCGATCAGTCCGCGGAATGATCGAGTCGAACTGGTCGGTCAACGCCGGGGGCACCGAGTTTGACATCGTCATTCCCGCAGGCACCACCGCCATCGTCGAGCTACCCGCAAGCGCCGGCGACCGCCTCACCGAGTCCGGCGATCCGATCCAGGCGGCCAAGGGGATCAAAGTGCTGCCCGCCGCTCCCGCTCTCCACCGCTTGCAAGTGGGTGGTGGTCGCTATCGGTTTATCATCCACCGTTGACCCATCGTTCCACGCGCTCTTGCAAACCGGCCCTAACATCCCCGTCAGCGTTTCCACGCTGGCCGTCGCATTCCTTCTGGCCACCGCCGGCGCGGCTTCTGCCGCCACGCAGAAGCAGATGCCCCTGCCCGATCCAACCAAAGGCGAACCCATCCCCGCAGGGGCCACCCACGATTGGAACCTCGGCGCGACCGGCGCACGCGGCTGGATCGATTGTGATAAACGGGTCACCACTGCCGCCGGCCAGATCGCGATCCCCAAGGTGGAAAAAGGTTCGCCCGCTGCCGATGTGCTCGCAGTCGGCGATGTGCTTCCCGGCGTCGATGGCAAGGCGTTTTCCCACGACTCGCGCACCGAGCTGGGACAGGCGCTCACCACGGCGTATCCGAAGCCGGCGGCGGAAATTTGAAGTTGACCCGCTGGCGCGCCGGCTCTTCCGAAGAGGTCTTGGTGAAGATGCCCGTGCGCGGGACTTACAGTGCCTACCGCTGCCTACGATTGCCCGAAGTCCAAGCGCATCCTCGAACAAGGATGCAAGGCACACGCCGCACGGATCGCCGCGCCGAACTACCGGGTCAACCCGTGCACCCGCTCGCTCAATGCCCTCGCCCTGCTCGCCAGTGGAGATCCAGACTATCTCCCGCTGGTCCGCAAGGAAGCGCAATGGGCCGCTGATTACTCGTCCGGTGACATGCAGACCTGGCGGCACGGATAAGTCATCATGCTCCTCTTTTCTACATGACCGACTGTATCGCTGTAATTCCTGATTTCCCGCCGTCAGTGCACCACGTGAGTTGAATTTAAAAAGCACCTAAGATCAAAAGGAAGCCGTAAGGCCGACACCAAAGCTATGGCCAAGCTGCGAATCCGTGCGAAGGTCGCCCCGGTAGTGGATGCCCAGGGTTGCCGAATCGAAGAGCTCATATTCCAACCCCAATCCAATCACCGCAGCATCATCCACCACGCCGGGCGCTGATACGGAAAACCCGGTGGCTCCGGAACCTGCCGCAGCAAAATGCGCCCCTAACGCCTGATCCGATCCAGTTAGATCTTTAACATATCCAAGGCGGCCCACGAAGGTGGTCTGCTCGTCGATCTTATATCGCAGACCAACCCCAACCTCCAGCAGGCAAGCATCGATGTCCTGTGAATCCACATCAAGGCTCACACCTGCTCCTTTTTCCTGGAAGGCGTCCACTGTTCCACGCATGTAGCGGAAGCCTACTCCCGGAGTGATGGTCAACGCCTGGTCCTGATAGAGAGTGGTGGTTAGACCGGTCGCAAATTCGATTGCCGAGGCCCCCACCCCATTCGTCAGCGCCGTTCCGCCAAAACTCTGACGGCTCGCGTCGAAGCTGTAGTTTCCGTACGCCAAGCTCAACAAGGCCTTGGTTTGTGAATTAGCATCCAGCAGGCAGTTGGCAAAACCACCGACCACCATCCCGGTCGAATCGGTATCAATCAAGCTGCCGCTGACCGACCCGCTGTCCACGCCGAGCATCCCGCCCAATATAAGATTTGAATTGAGCTCCTGGCGCACACCGGCAGTGAAATTAACAGAAGTTAGATCATACCCCGCCTCGGTGGACGTATTGTCGACCCCTGCCGAACTCGATTCGACTATGGCGAAAACCTGGGTGTCGCCCTTGCGGACCACTGGTGCCGCCTCGACGGCCTGGCGGGCGTGCGAACGCAGAGTTTGTTCCGCCTGATCGGCCATACCCCGGTGCACGCCCGGCGACAAGCGGTTGATCGTAGCGGCATCCACGGTGCCGGGCTTGAGGAAGGTCGCTTGGTTGAGGGCTGCCACCAGTTGCGCATCGCCATCCGACGCACCACTCACGAATCGCACCTGCCCATCGGAACCCGAAATCTTGACGTTGTTGACCCCGGCGCCTACCGCATCCTCAAACAGTGCCAAGTAGATTGATGACTGACTGCCATTGAGATTCAGATAGGAATCATTCGACGCAACGGGCATCCCACCCGCAAGCCCGATCACCTTCCCGGTGGAAGGGTCGAAAAGCAGACCATTTTCAAAGCCGAGCGGCCGGAATACATCGAATCCATTGACATAGCTCCCGGCCTGCACAAGGTCCACCACCTCGCCCGCGGCGAGTCCTTGCCCGATATTGCTCAAGGTCAGGGTGCCGCCAAGGTCAGCGCGTGTCGCACGGATGAGGTCATGGTTTTCTGTGTCCGACAACCTCATCTCCAGTTCGCCCCGATTGGTAAATGTTCCGGTCACGACCAAGTCCTCAAGGTTCTGGGCTGCGGTGCCATTTGACCCGATCGGCGCGAATTTCCGTGCTGTCTGATCGCTGGCCGCAAGATCGAGCGAGCCGTGATTGGTCAGCCCGCCTTTCACCGCTCCAGTGCCGGACATTTTCGCCCCGCGGGCAATCACGGTGTTAGACTCGATGGAACCGGTCAGTGACAAGTGGCCGCCTAAAACATTGAATGATGAGCCGACCACATTTCCAGAGACCAGCACATCTCCGGTGACGACTGAGTCCGCCAAAAGCGAGCTGCGGATTTCTCCAGCCTCCAAGATTGCGCCGTGCTGAGCTGTCAACGAGGCCGGGCCGGACAGCAGGGATTCCTCGCCAGTTTGCCGATAGGTTCCAATGACATCCTCACGATTGATCACAAGATGCCCT
>JBIPND010000672.1:0-2746 GCA_044374015.1 Luteolibacter sp.
CCGGATGCCAACCGTGCGGGTGGGGAACGCCGTAGACACTGTGCGGGCGATAGCCGACGGGGTAGTAGCCGTAGAGATAAGGGTCGTAATAGGCCCGACGGTTGTAGTCGTAGTAGCAGTAGGAGTAGGGGTCATATCCCCATTGCGGACTGCCGGTGGAAATGAAAACCGAGGTGTTGAACGAGCTGCTGCCGTAGCCGTAGCCGTCTCCGTAACCGCCGTAACCGCTGCTGTAGGAACCGCCGACGGAGGAGTAGTAGGGATCGTAGGCGCAGGAGGTGAAGGCAATCGACGCCACAGCTCCCACTGCGGACACCAGCCAAAGACGGAGGTTGTTCTTCATGCCGCTACGACAGCATCGGAGCGGATAATATTCGAATCGTTTTTCAGAGAATCTTCATCCGGCGGCGGCCATGGGTTGACAGGGGCGGGGATTCTTCGGTTTCATCCTTCAGGAACATTCATGACTTACTCAAACGCGCCGATTCTTGTCACTGGAGGAGCTGGATACATTGGCTCCCACACCGTCCGTCTTCTGGCCAGCCAGGGCCGCAAAGTGGTTGTCCTGGACAATCTGGTGTTCGGCCACGACCAGGCGATCATCGATCCCGAGGTGGAATTGGTGGTCGGCGATGTCGGCGACCAGCAACTCGTGCGCGCCCTGTTCGCAAAACACCAATTCGGCGCGGTGGTGCATTTCGCCGCCTATGCTTACGTCGGCGAGTCGGTGACCAATCCGCTCAAGTATTATCAAAACAACACCGCGGAACCCATCAAGCTGCTGCAGGTGATGCAGGAGGCCGGCTGCAAGGTTTTCGTGTTTTCCTCCACCTGCGCCACTTACGGTGTCCCGGACAAGCTGCCGATCACCGAAACCAACCAACAGAATCCGATCAATCCCTACGGGCAAAGCAAGCTGATGGTCGAAAAAATCCTCGCCGACTGCGACACGGCCTGGGGCTTGCGCAGCGCCTGCCTGCGTTATTTCAACGCCAGCGGCTGCTCGAAGGACGGCAAGATTGGCGAAGACCACAACCCGGAAACCCACCTGATCCCGCGCGTGCTGATGGCGGTGACCGGAGAAATCGAGTATCTCGAAGTTTTCGGCACCGACTACGACACGCCGGACGGCACCTGCATCCGCGACTACATCCACGTCGAGGATTTGGCCGATGCCCATGCGCGCGCGCTCGACCATCTCACTGCCGGCGGCGCTTCCGTGCGCTGCAATCTCGGCACCGGCGTCGGCGTTTCGGTGAAAGAAATCATTTCCGCCGTCGAAGAAATCACTGGCAAGACCGTGCCCGTCCAATACGGCCCGAGGAGGGCAGGGGATCCAGCATCTTTGGTCGCCGATCCGGCCCTTGCCCAAGAGCTGCTGGGCTGGGTCGCGAGCCGCAAGGACATCCGCGAAATGGTCGGTCCCGCATGGACTTGGGCGAGCGGTCCGCGCGGCGGCCACTACCCGCCCAATCGCAACCCGGCGTAACTCCGATGTATTGACATTTGAACTTGCGGTCTCCCCACCATCGTCCCATTTTAACCCCACCGAACCCACAAACCCATGCACTTGATTGAATCAAATACTCACACCGGGCGGCGCAACCCGGGCTTCACCTTGGTGGAAATGCTCGTCGTGATCGCCATCATGTCCGTTCTGGTCACCGCCGGGGCAATCGGTCTCGGCAGTATCGGCGGCAAGGGAGTCTCCAGCGGAGTCGCTTCCGCGGAATCGCTGTTTGACGAAGCGCGGGCGATTGCTGTTGGCCAGCGCGTGAAGTCTCGGGTCTTGATCGCCAAGTCAATGACCAACAATCCTGCCGACAACCTGCGCAAAATTGTGGTGGTTTCGGAAAAACTCAAGGCGGACGGCACCGTCGAAACGCCGCAGAGCTGGGTGCTTTCCAGTCGCGGGGTGATTCTTCCCGATCAGACCTTTTTCAGTCAGAACCTCAGCAAAAAGGATCACGATGCGGGAAGTGGAAGCATCGAGGAAATGCCAACTCTTCCGGGTGCCAAAGCCGCCTTTGCGGGATCCTACTTTTACTACGAATTCAATTCCGAGGGGATTTGCACCACTCCGGGTGCCAGTTTCATCATCGGTAACGGATCCAGAAATCTCAACAATGCCACCGCCAACCCGAAAGTCACGGCTGCCGGAAAACGTGACTTCGGTGGATTTGTCATCTGGCGCAATGGCCGGACCTCGCTCTTCCGCAGCCCGGATCAGATGGGTGCCGAAATCAAAAACATGGCCCCCGGAAAGGAATTTTAACTTATGAAACCCACTCACTCCAACCGCCACAGCGGCTTCACCCTTCTGGAAACGGTCATCGCCATCGGCGTGCTCGCCGTGCTTCTGACCGGCTTCATGATCGTCTTCGCCCCGGCTGCCGCCGGCATCCGCCAGTCAATCAATGTCCAACAGGCCGACCGGCTCGCTTCCACGCTGGAGCAGGAACTGGTCACTGCTAGAAATGGTGATGGCAACAAAACCGGCTTCGACAAGGCTTTCAAATGGATCGAAGGAGCCAACAGCGCAGGTGACGCGATTCTGATCTATCAATACCGGGGCAAGCTTGGCGACAATCGCAGCGATGGATCCCCCGTGCCAGAGCCCAATGTCAGAGGTAAGCTCCCGGGCGAGGACTATATCGTCACCACCATCGCCCGTCGCAAAAGCGATTCCATTAACTTCGAAAAGGATCTCGCCGCAGTGGAAGGCAATGTCTATCTGGTGAAATGT
>JBIPND010000673.1:0-2741 GCA_044374015.1 Luteolibacter sp.
GATTCTGGCGCTGGCTTCGGCTTCGCTTTGGAACAATTTCGCCCAACGTTCCAGATCCTTGTCGAGGGTGCCAGCTTCCTCGCCGGTGGTGTAGGAGCGGGCGAAGGTGGCGGGAAACGCAGCCTGGGCGACGAACTGCGGACCTAGCGGATTTCCGGCCTGGGCGGTTAGCACGAGCTGTTTGCCGGCGGCGCGGATCATCGCGCTGTGCGAGGCGGAGGAGGCGATCTTGGCGGTCTCGCTGATGCTGATGCCGGCGAGGATACACGAATGATAGACCTTGCAGAAGCGCGCCATCGCCATGTTGCGCCGGGTCTTGCCGAGGAACGGGATGCGCTGGAGCAAGCGGTCGATGCCGAGGTGGTCGGGCGCCGCCCTGAACACCGCGCGCAGCAGCAGGAAAACGACCACGGCGACGGCGTAGGCGACGACCAGCGTGACCCCGAGCTGGCCGAGGATTTGGGCAAAGCTTTTTTCCCCTTGCATCATCGCGGTGGGGACGATGCCGATGAAGATCCCGAGGTGCAGTATGATGAGCGGATAGATCATGCTGCGGATCATTTCGCGGCGGGCGGCGGCGAGCATGCCGAAGTAGTCGGATAGATGTTGGAAGGCGGGGGCGAGATTGCCGCCGCGCTCGCCGGCACCGATCATGCTGCGTTCCAGCTCGGAAACGGCGGCGGTGTCGCGGCTGAAGGCTTCGGTGATCGAGTGGCCGGCTTCGAGGCCGCGGTTGAGGTCCTTGAGCAGATTTGCCTGCACCGGCGGTAGTTTGGTATCGAGCAGCACCGCGGCGGCCTCGCGGATGCCGAAGCCGGCTTCAAGCAGTTTGGCCATTTCCAGATAGAAAAGATGCTTGTGGGCGGCGTCGGAGGTCATGAGATCGCCAATCCATACGCAGTGGCACGGTGGCCACCAAGTTCCATTTCCGCGAAACCGCGCCCTGCAAAATTTTCAAAGCCTGGTCTTGATCTCCCGTCATCACGGGCGGAGCATTCAGCTTTGATAGAAATAACCGTCACCATGCCCAACTCAAAACGCCCTCCAGATAAAGAACACATCGCCACTCTGGAACCTTTCGAAGGCTTGGGGATGGAATGCATCACCGTGATCACCAGCCTCGACCAGGCGGAGTCCGCCTACGAGGATCTCAGCGGTGCCGGCGACGTGGGTTTCGATACCGAATCCAAACCGACGTTCCGCAAGGGCGAAGTCTCCGAGGGGCCTCACGTGCTGCAGTTTTCCACGACCGGCCGCGCCTACATTTTCCAATCCCACGTAGGCGAGTGCCTGCCGGTGGTGATGCGATTGTTAGAGTCAACCACGATCCAAAAGATCGGATTTGGCCTGCGTGGTGATCTCAGCCACATTTCCAACCGCTTCGGGATCCGCCCGAGCTCGATTCACGACCTCGACCGCTCGTTCAAGCAACTCGGCTACCGCAACCCGGTCGGCGCCAAATCAGCGGTGGCGATGCTTTTCGAGCGCCGGCTTTTGAAATCCAAAAACGTGACGACCTCCAACTGGGGCAGCACCATGTTGACGGAGAAACAACTGATCTACGCCGCCAACGACGCCTATGCCGCGCTGCGGGTGTATCACGCGCTGCGGGAGATTGGTTAGGCAAGGCCTGGGTGGGGGATTTGAGAAATCTTGAGTTTTCTTGACCTTCCAGGGTTACAGGTGCAGTTTGCGCCGCAAAATGAAGGTCTTCCCATTCGCAAACATCCCCCTGCCGGCCATCGCGTTGGCTTGCATCACCCTGAGTTCCTGCGGGCCGTCCGGTCCGAGTCGCTCGGATTATCTCGCTGGCGTCGGCGGGCCGGTGCACCGACAAACTTCGGGTGGACCGCATCACCCGGCACCGGCGATTCCGGATGATGTTTCCTACTGGGACGGCGACAGCGCGCACGGCAGTCCGCTGGTTAGAATCAACCGGGCGCAGCAAAAGGCGTTTTTCTACAAGGGCGGCGTGCTGGTTGGCGTTTCGCGGATTTCCAGCGGCACCGAGGACCATGGCACCCCGGCCGGGCGTTACAAGATCAGCCAGAAGAGCAAGGACCACAAATCTTCGGCCTACGGCGTGTTCAAGGACAAGGCGACCGGGATGACGACCAATGACAGCGTGGACATCCGCGTGGACAAGCCAAAGCCGAGCGAGATTTTCTACAACGCGCCGATGCCGAATTTCATGCGTTTCAATGCCGGAATCGGCATGCATACCGGCTATCTTCCGGGTTATGCGGCGTCGCACGGCTGCATCCGGATGCCGCACCACATGTCGGAGAAATTCTTTGAAAACGTGGAAATTGGCACCCCGGTGATCGTCGAGTGAGCGCGGCCCTTCCATTTCTGCCAGACCCGGCGGACACGCATGAGGTGGCTGCGGAATCGGTGGCGGCCTGGGTGGGCTTGCCGCGCGACCAACGACCGCGGCTGATCGACTGCCGCGAGGAGGAGGAGCTGGCGATCTGCCAAATTGCGGGGAACGAATGGATCCCGCTGGGGCTTTTCCCCGGGGTGCGGGAAATTCTAAAGACCGGGAACGAGCGCGGGGTGGTGGTTTACTGCCACCATGGGATGCGCTCGCTGCGGGCAGCGACGTATCTGCGGTCGATCGGCGTGGAAAATGCGTTTTCGATGAGCGGGGGGATCGAACGCTGGTCGCAGGTCATTGACGCGGAAGTGCCACGGTATTGAGGCCCTCGGCGGCGCGCTCGGGGGAGAAGGTGTGGAGTGCG
>JBIPND010000674.1:0-2737 GCA_044374015.1 Luteolibacter sp.
GGGGCGGCCCTTGGAGTGCGGGGGGAAGCGATAGCGCCACACCGCTTTGGATGATTGAGCAGCACCGGCACTTGGGCTTCGGGAAGAATCCAAAGCGGTGTCGCCGCTGCGCTGTGCCACCGCAGTCCATGCAGGGGCGGCCCTTGGGCTGCGGGGGGAGCCTGGGTCAGGGGCGGTTGAGGAGCAGGCCTGGCGGGAGGGACTCGCCGTAGAGGCTGGCTTGTTCGGCGCGTTCGAGGGGGATGAATTGTTCGATGCGGGAGATTTTGAAGGCGGGGATGCTGGCGGCTTCCAACTTGCGGACGATTTCCTTGCGCAGCGGTTTGGGGAGGTCGTGGGTGCGGTGGTCGGTGACGCGGGCGGCGCGGAGGAAGAGTTCGGCGAGTTCGGGGGTGGTTTTCCAGTCGAGGTCCTGGAGGGCGTCGAAGGCGGTGGCGACGAGTGCGGGCGCGACCACGGCCTCCGCGCCGGCGTGGAGCGGGGTGCGGTTGAGAAGCAGGCCGAGGGAGACAAAATAGGGGACGGCGTAGTTGGCGGTGGTGGATTTGCCGAGAAAGAGGTGGATGAGCTCGGACTTGGTGGCGGGATCGATGCGTTCGAGCGATCCGGCGAGGCGGACGAGCTCGGCGGGCGGGTTTTTCTGCTGCCGGAGTTTGGGCAGCTCGGCGTCGATGAGGGTTTGCTGGCGTTCGCGGTCGAGACCGCCGGCGAGGCGGCGCCAGAGGATGTATTGCTGGAGCTGGACTTGTTTGCCGGGGTGGATGAGGCCGGCGGTGAGCACTTTCCAGAGGTCGTCGATCCGAGCGGGGTCAAGTTCCGCGCCGAAGCCGGGGCGCAGGAAAAACCCGGCGAGGATCAGCCAGGATTCCTCATGCTCGACGGAATTCGCGCGGCACGGGATACAGCGCTTGAGGGTGGTCCAGAGGGCGCGGATGAGCATCAGGTTCCACTCGTTTTTGGGGAATCCGAGGATCGCTTCGAGGCTTTTGAGCAGGCGGGCAGCGGTGAGCGGATCGGCAGGATCGAGGTGGGCGCTGAAAATGGAAATGATGCGGTTTTGCGCGGCGGCGAGCAAATCCGGGGCGACCCCCGGGTCGGATTCGCCGGCGCCCATGCCGCCGGCTTCGTCGCCGCCGCGGAGGTTGAAGGCGAGCGGCCAGGCGCAATCGATGGTGGGATCGGCGCTGACGCAGGCGAGGTGGAGCAGCCCGAGCTCGGTGAGCTTGGCGGTGAGATTGACCGGGATGCGGTCGCCGGAGGATTTTTCCGCGAGGCGGGCGGAGGTTTGGAGCGGCGGGAGTTTGTGGAAATCGCCGGCTTTGAAGGCGACCAGCGTGCCGGCTTGGTGTTTGTCGTGGCGGGTCGAGTCGTAGGCTTGGAAGCGGACCGGCCGGTTGAGCCGGAGTTCGAGCCCGGGATGGGAGATTTGAAATTCGACTTCGGGTTCGGCCCCGCGCGGCAGGATGCAGACGAGCGAGCGGCCGTCGGCCTGGTGGACTTCGAGGTAAATCGAGCGGGCGGCACCGGCCTGGATGCGGGCGCTGCGGTGGTGGAGGATGCCTCCGAATTTGGCGGCACCGCGGGCAACGGCGAGGTCGGGTTCGGGGTTTTCGAGGACGTGGGGGTGGTTGTTTTGCCAAGTGCCGATTTGGTGCTGGATGCGGCTGCGGAGGGATTGCGGGTAGAGCGAGCCGCCGTTGAAGAGGATGGCGTCGGCGGGCGGGAGGTCGCGGAGGAAATTGGCGAGGTAGCGGGTGACGGCGCTGTCGGCGGCGTAGGGCAGGCCCCATTCCTTGAGCGCGGCATCGGCCTCGAGCGGGCGGGCGTCGGCGGGGCATTCGGGGTAGAAGCCGTCGAGCAGGATGGCGGTGATTTCGTGGCGGGCGATGCGGGCGGAAAGGGTGCCGGCGAACAGGCTGGAGCCGCGGCCAGGAAGGGAGACGGGGAATTCCTCGGCGGGGTCGCCGTCGGTGGCGAGGCAGCGTTCTTTCAAGTCGCGGCAACGGGCGACGAGGTCCTGCCACTGGCTGCCAGCAAGCGTTTCGCCTTTGCCGACGAAGCGCGGTTCGAGGGCGTGGGCGATGGCGAGATCGATGTTGTCGCCGCCAAGCAGGAGGTGATCGCTGACGGCGACGCGGCGGATGGCGGGGAGCGGGGTGCCGGATTGGCGGGTGATTTCGAAGAGCGAGAAATCGGAAGTGCCGCCGCCGATGTCGATGACGAGCACGGTGCCGCCGTTTTCGGGGAGTTGGGACCAGAGGGCGGTGGGGTCGGCGTGGGCTTCGAGCCAGCGGTAGAAAGCGGCTTGCGGTTCTTCGAGGAGGCGGACGTTTTGGGGAAATCCGGCTTCGGCGGCGGCGTCGAGGGTGAGGCGCTGGGCGACGGCGTCAAACGAGGCGGGGACGGTGATGGTGATTTCCTGGGAGTCGAAGGGAAAATCGGGGAAACGGGTGTCCCATGCGCCGCGCAAGTAGTTGAGCAACAGCGCGGAGGCACGGATGGGGGAAATTTTCTGGTCGTGCGGAATTTCTTCGGAGGCCCACGGGAGGAAAGCGGCGCTGCGGTCCACGGCGTGGTGGCCAAGCCAAGATTTGGCGGAATGGGCGACGCGACCGGGGGTCTCGCCTGCCCTCTTGCGGGCGAAGCGGCCGCAGAGCCAACCTTTGCCGATCGCGCCTTGGAGTTGGGCGGACTCGGCATCGGTGGGGAGGTAGAGGAAGGACGGGAGGGTGGTGGA
>JBIPND010000063.1:0-9372 GCA_044374015.1 Luteolibacter sp.
GACGATGTCACGCCTTCTCAGGAAGACGGAAATCCTTTGGACGACCCCACTTATAGAGTTTACGGAACGTGGCTCACAGCGCCAAGGACGGCACAGCGGTTTTTTATTTTCCTTTCGGCCCGGGGCGGCCATCGTCCGCCCCGTGATGCGATTTGTGGTGCTTGGCAGTGGCAGTGGTGGGAACGCGGCGGTCGTCGAATGCGGCGGCCTGCGGCTGATGATCGATGCCGGCTTGAGCGCCAAACAACTCAGCCTGCGCCTCCGCCAAGTGGGCATCGAACCGGAATCCTTGGACGGCGTGTTGCTCACCCATGAACACGGCGATCACGTCCGCGGCCTGAAAATTTTCATCAAACAGAATCCGGTCCCGATCTATGCCACCGCAGCCACCGCGCGGGTCGTCCGCGAGGCCGGCATCGAAGCCGGGCAGTGGAAAATCTTCGAGGCAGGCCAGGCATTTTCGCTCGGTGCCACCCACATCGAGACCTTCGCCATCCAGCATGACGCGGTGGATCCGGTGGGCTTCGTCGTCGGCGATGGCGCACGACGGTTGGGATTTCTATCAGACGCCGGATTCGTGACCCGCAGCATGACCGAACGCCTGAGAGGACTGCACGGATTGTTCGTGGAGGCCAACTACGATGAGGACCTGCTGGAGGCCGACACCAAGCGCCCGTGGTCGATCAAACAACGGATCAGCTCGCGCCACGGGCATTTGTCCAACAACCAGGTCGCCGACCTGATCCGCGACATCGCCCACCCGGCGCTGGGCCGCGTGGTGTTAGGGCATCTGAGCTCGGACTGCAACACGCCGGAAATCATTCTCTCGCACCTGCGGAACTGCCTATCGGAAACCGGCAACGGCCACGTCGATCTCCATTGCGCCTGCCAAGACGAGCCGTCCGCCTGGTTCACCCTCTGAGCACCGCAAGCGCCCCCTAAGGAGAGGCGGACTCCGGCCGCCTTAGCCCATGGGGAGTCCATGAGGTGAGAGAATCGCATTTCATGGTCCCCCCATGGGCATGGTCCGATCAGATATTGCCCCTCCTTGGGTCAAGACTTGCGAACGCTCCCTTTGACTTGACGCGTGCCATCCCCCCTTCGGCAGCCAATCCGGCATTAGGCATGGCCAAATCACGGGGTTTGCGCGATGGTTTCGGCATCGCCGTATGCCATCGCTCATCCGCCTCATCCTACTGCTCGCCATCTCCCTGCTCGGCCTGATTTCCTGCAAACGCGAGGAATACTCAGCCGCCAAGGCCGCTTTCGCCAGCGGCGTGGATCTGATCATGCTGGAGATCTCCGACTACCGGCACGATGTCCGACGCGAATTCAAGGCGCGGGATTTTGAAGCGCTGGAAAAACGCGCCGCCGAGGCCCGCGCCGGCAATGCCGAATTCGCCAACGGCACCCGGAAACTCCAACATTTTTACACCACCATCGCCTGCCGCGATGAAGACCCGCAAAGCACCTGGCAACTTCACCAAAAAATCCACCGCGAATGGCGCGAGAAATTTCCGAACTCCGTCACCGCACGCGTCGCCCACGCGGATTTTCTGGTCAAATACGGCTGGCACGCGCGCGGCACCGGTTACTCGAACGAAGTTACCGAAGAGGCTTGGGCTTTGCTGGCAAAACGTCTGGCAGAAGCGCGGACCATTTTGGAAGGCGCCAAAAACCTGCCGGTGAAATGCCCGGTGCTGTGGGAGGTTCTGATGGAGGTGGCCATCGGCCAATCGTGGAGCAAAGCGGAATTTGCAAAACTCTTCGAAGAAGCAAAAGCCATCGAGCCGCGATACTATCCGCAGGATTTTGTGCAGGCGCGTTTTCTGATGGTCCGCTCGCATGGCGAAGCCGGCGACTGGGAGGCGGCCGCGGCAAAGGAAATCGAGCGCCCCAACGGTCTCGGCCTTGAGGGTTACGCCCGTGTCATCAGCGACCAGCGCGGCCACTATGATGACATTTTCAGCGAAACCAAAGCGTCCTGGCCACAGACCCGGGACGGCTTCGAGCTGCTGCGCAAACGCTATCCGCACTCATTCGAAATCCTCAACACCTACTGCCGCCTCGCCTGCATCGCCGGCGAGAAAGCCCACGCGAAAAAACTCTTCGATGAAATCGGCGAAGGGGTGATCACCTACTGCTGGGGCGAGCGCAAACGCTTCTTCCAAATGCGCCGCTGGGCGACATTTTGATAGATGGTTAGTCGATCTGACAAAAATCATTACCCAAAGCCGTGTGCCACCCGAAAGCGGTCCGGAGTTCACGGTTTACCGTGCTCTCGAAGAAGCAAGCTAAAGCTTGAACTCCGGACCGCGCTGCGAAGACCCCAAGCCGGAACCGGTTCCGGCGCCTATTAGTCCGTGATTTCCAAGCGCAGGTCATCCGAGTTTCCGCGCAGTTCGGGGGCATACATCGCTTCGGCAGTGGCGGGCAGGGCTTTGTAGATTCCCGGGGACTCGGCGCGGAGTTGATAGCGCAGGCTGTGAGTGCCACGCGGCAGGGCGCGGATGAAAAAGTCCACCGTTTGGTCGCGGGGTTCCATGTAGGCGCTGAAGCCGGAACCGCCGTCGATGTAGCCGCTCAGCGCGTCGAGCGCTTCGAAGCCGGCGGCCTTGGCATCGGAGAAGATCAGGTATTCGTAGTCGTTTTTGCTTTCGAGGATCAGCTCCACTTCGATGCGGTCGCCGGAGGCGAGTTTGGCTCCGTCGGCGAGTGGTTCCCGGCGGAACCGCTCGACCGCTTGTTTCACCACCAGCCCGGTGGCGTCGGGCACCTCGGTTTCCTTTTCGAGGGCGATGAGTTTGGAAACCTTGCGCGCGACTTTCACTTCGAGTCCGGCGGCGCGGAGTTTTTCCTCAAGGGTGAAGACTTCGAGATAGGCGTTCGCATAAAGGTTGCCCTTGCCGCTGCGGCGGAGCTCGATCCGGTGTTTGCCGGTGGCGACATCATCGCCGGTTAGCATGACAGTGCCATCGAAAGTGAAGAGGTTTTCTCGATTGATAGAAACCTTGCGCAGCGATTTGCCATCCAACAGGACTTCCACCTCCATCTCCGGCGCATCCTCGCCGCTGGCTTTGAAATAAGCGGCGATGGCTTCGATCGCGAAGGCGGTGTCGCGGGTCGATTCCCAATACGTCGCGTGTTTGCGGTTGTTCACCAAGTATTTGACCAAGCCGCGGGTGTCCGGGTCCTGCGGTTTCACGGCGGCTAACAATTTGAGATACCACGCATGCGCCTCAACCTCGCTGCCATACCAATTCCACCAGTAATTCGAATTTCCGAGTTCAAGGTAGGCGGTCTGGTTCTCGGCATCGCGCTTGAGGAACTGGGAAATCATTTTCATCACTTCATCGCGGCGGGCCTCGTCGCCTTTGCGGTGATGCTCGATCCCTAACAAACACTTGGCATACACCGGCAGGCTGATCCGGTCCCGGTGGAGGAACGCGAGCATCGGTTCCGAATCGCGCAGCGCCTCGCCGAGCACGAGGCGGACGAAGGCATCGAGCGCGTCGCACTTTGCTTTTTCATATTTGCCGTCGCTTTTGACTTTCCGGCCTGCGTCGCGCAGCGCCTGCCGCTCGACGTGCAATTGCAGTGCGGCGGTTTGTTTCCGCTCATAAGCGGTTAGCCAGGAAACGCCCGAGTCCAGCATCGCTGCCGGAATCTCCGCGCCGTTCGCCTTTGCAATGAGCAAACCATGCACCACCACCGCGCTGGTGTGCGGATAGGACGACTCGCGGAACCCCGAGAACCACCCCCAACCGCCGTCGGAGTTTTGCATGGTCATCAGCCGCTCAATCCCTTGGGCCACCATTTTTTCCATTTCTAACGAATCAAAGACCGGGTTGCTCTGCCATTGTTTCCACTGCGCGGCGCGATCGGCGGCGTTGCCGAGTTCCTGCGGATTGAGATTGGTGCGCTTCGCCTTTACCTCT
Source organism: Luteolibacter sp. (assembly GCA_044374015.1). Classification (GTDB taxonomy): domain Bacteria; phylum Verrucomicrobiota; class Verrucomicrobiia; order Verrucomicrobiales; family Akkermansiaceae; genus Luteolibacter. The sequence goes on from JBIPND010000063.1 coordinate 3,939, forward strand.
GCTAGATCGATTTTGAGATCCTGCAACATCTGTTGGGCGATGACGGCGGGCACAAAACGGTTCAACGTCTGCTCGGTGCAACCGTGGGGGTAACTCGCCAGATAGGGAATCGCATCCACCACCGCCCCGGCGATGGTCGGGGAAAAGCGCACGGTGAGTTTCGATTGATCCGGGCGGCGCTCGGCGGGCACTTCGATCTCGATGGTGGCAGAGGGCTGATCGCTCTCGACGACGCGGCTCCACGCATCCTGGCGCAGCATGCCGTGGACGCGGACCGGCAGCTTGCGCTCGACCGCATCCCCGTCGTCGCCGGCATCCGCGCGCATTCTAACGGTGGCATCGCCTTCCGACAATGCCCGGACCCGCCAATCGACGCGGGCTTCCGAGTTGGCGGCGATTTCCACGGTCTGTGAGGCGCCGTCGATCGCTTCGAGATGCGGGCCATCGAGTTCGAGGGAAACTTTGACGGACTTCGGCGCGTCGTGATCGTTTTGTACGACCGCGCTGAAGACGGATTCGTCACGCTCGACGAGGAAACGTGGCGCTTGGAGACGGACGAGCAGTTCCTTGGAAGTGATGATTTCCGCAGTGCCCTCGCCGACATGGGTGCCCTTGCCGAGAACCCAGACTCGGGCTTTCCAGGTGGTTAGATTGTCAGGAAACTCCAGCGGGATTTCCGCATTTCCATCGGCATCGGTTCGCACCTCGCCCGACCACTTCAGCAGATCGGCGAAGTCCTTGCGGACGAGGATGGGCGCGGAGGTGGAGGATTCTCCGGGCGCGGCTTCCGCCATCGCCATCGCCGGGGCGGCGAGTTTCATTTGCATGCTGTCAGATTCCGCCATCTCCATGGCCATGCCCCCTCTCGCCATGCTACTGCGGACGGCGAATCCTTTGCCAGCCCCGGCGTCGCCGAAACGTCCGAGCGTCTGCATGCCGGTCGCTTTCGGGCGCAGCAGATTGCCGGGGGATCCGGGAATCGAATTTGATCCACTGCCGCCATAGTAGCTGTTTTTCCAGTTCCAGAAGTTTTCATGGATGGGCAGGACGTTCGAGCCGCCGGTGATGGCTTCGAGGGATTTGTCATAGATGGTTAGAACCGCGGTGCCGGTGACCGGCTTGCCATCGGAATCACGCAGGGTGACCCGCAGCGCGGAAGTTTCGCGGGGTTTCACGCGATCTTTGGCCGGTGCGAGGGTGACTTCGATGAGCTTGCTAACCGGTGGCAGGAGGATTTGCCGGACCGCCTTGTGGATCTTCGCACCGTGCACGCTGATGCCTTCGACAAAAATGTTAGGCATATCTCTCAGATCCAGCGGGACCTCGACCTCGAGGCTTTTGCCATCGAGCTGGATGCGGCGCGCCTCGCGGCCGCTCGAACCCGCGATGTGGAGGAAAAGCCAGACATGGGCGTTGTTCTGATCGCTGTTGACGCGGAGTTTCAGAGTTTCCCCGGGGGCGTAGGTGGATTTGTCGGGAACGAGTTCGAGCGGGCCGAATTTCCAAGCGGCGGGATCGCTGCGGCCGGGGCCGTGGACGTTGAGAATGGTCGCGCCCTCGGTGGCTTCACCATCCTTGAACGACAGGCTGGCGGCTAGGCGGTATTGGCCGGTGGCGGGGGCGGCGAATTTCTGGCGGAACTCCCCTTCCCCGTCGCTCTCGACGGGCCAGGACTGGATTTCCTTTTCATCGATCCGGCCGTTTTCCCCGGGCGTGAGTTGATAGAGTTTCAGGGTGCCTTTCGCGGCGGCGACCGGTTTCCCGGCGAGGGTGGCGGCGGAGATGGTGGCCTCGATCGGCTCGCCGGCGAGGGTGTGGCCGCGGTTGGTCCAGACGACGACTTCGAAGGGCTTGCGCGCGGCGATCACGGTGCCGCTGCCGCGTTCCTCACGGCGCGAGGCATCCACGACGCGGGCCTCGATGGTGTATTTCGCATCGAGATCACCGTGGATCGCCTTGGCGGTGGCGGTGTCGATTTCCAGCTTGGCGGTGCCGTCGGCGGAGATGGGCACCATGGTTTTGAGAACCAGTTCATCGGGCGTCCAGCGCTCCCCCTGCCACCACGGCGGCAACGGCGGGATGCAGCCCCAGTTTTTCCAAGTGGGATGCCAGGAGGCCTCGCTGCCGGTCCACCAGGCACCCGGGCCGTAAAGCCAGTCCCAGCGGCCGATCGGAAACCAGCGCTCGCTGATCGATCCGCGCTTTACGATGATTTCGACGTCCGCTTTTCTAACGGGAGAACCGTGGAAGTAGTTCGCCTTGACGGTGACGGTGAATTTGTCGCCGAGCCTAACAGGTTCCGCCGGGGCTTCGACTTTGACCTCGTATTCCGGCTTGCGGTATTCCTCGACGCTGAGGCTGACGAAGGCCGAGATGCGGTCCACAATCTGATAGTGCGCCTGCCAGACGCCGAGTCCCGCGTCCTTGGGGATGATGAATTCGGTTTCCACGGCACCGAGCGCGTCGGTTTTGAGGTTTTCGATTTTGAGGACTTCCTCGCCGCGGCCGTTCATGACGGTGAGGTGGCCGGTTTGATTCGCCCAGCGGGATTCTTCGGGTTCGAAATAGCCGACGTTGCGGAGGAAAAACTTCAGGTGGACGGTGTCACCGGGTTTGTAAAGCGGGCGATCAGTGATGCCGTAGGTGATGTCGCGATTGCCATTGTCATACTGCGGGCTGTCCACGCTGAAGGGGCGGAAGCCGAAGAAGGCGGTGGCGCGGTCTTTCTTGCGGGCGATGGTGAGCCATTGATGTTGCTCATCCCAATCGCCGGGCTTGAGCAGGGTTTTGCCATCGGCGTCGGTGGTGCGGCTGAAGGTCGTGGTGCGCACTTCCATGCGGCGGGCGAGCGGATTTTCCCGATCCAGATAGACGGTGCGGTAACCGAAGAATTCGATTTCCGCAGCGGCGACGGGGGCACCGGTGGCCGCGTCCGCCACCCACCATTGCATCTGGCCGGCGACGTTGTTTTGGACGAGCACGGAGTCGATCACCCAGACGAGGGTGTGAAAGGAGTTTCCGTTTTCCAGCTTGCCGCTGATCCACCAGGCACCGGCCTCGCTGATGGGGACTTCGAGTTCGGCGCGGGTGTCGCGGTGTTTTTCGCGCGGGGTGAGTTGCGCTTCCCAGTCGGCGGTGGGCTTACCGATGTATTTCGCGGAGTTCCCGGTGATGAGGCGGAGGGCGATGGAGGATGGATCGAGACGCTGCCAGTCGAGCTCGCGCGGATTGCTTTTCAGATAGGCGGCGGTGTCGCGGATCACGGCTTCCATGTCCACCGGCGCGGCGGTCAGTTTGATGGACGAGGCATTGCGGAAAACGAGCGGCAGCGACGGCTTGGTACCCGCGGGGACGGTGGCGGCGGGTTCGAAGCGGCCCCAGTTGCCGGTGATCTGTTGGAGGAGTTTTTTCCGCTGGTCGTTGGTGCCCGGGCCGTGTTTGGCGATGGTTTGTTCGAGCACTTCGCGGGCTTTGTGATACTGGCGGCGGTTGAGGAAGGTCTGGACGAGTTCATCGCCGGCGCTATCGATTTGATCGAGGATGGAACGATAGAGCGCGATGAAATGGTGTTCTGGCGGAAGTTTGAAACGGCGGACACCATCGGAGGTTTTGGCGAGGCATTCGTCCTCCGCGAGGGTGTCCATTTCGAGAATCCCCTTCGCGCTGTCCGGATCCTGCTGCCGCCACCAACCGTAGGACGAGAGGGTTTCCGTGCCGAACTGTTTCTGCGAGAAGCGGGCGAGCCGGAGTGTCTGGTAGAATGCCTGGGGTGGATCCAATCGGGATTGCTCGGCCAGCGAAAAACGCCAGCGTTCGCCATCATTTTTCGCCGCCTCCCATGAGACGGGGATTTCAAAAAGCACCGGACCATCCTTTGTCCACGGCGCCCCTTCCGTGCCGCCTTCGGGGCCGGGTTCGCCCCAGTCGGGAAGGGCGTCGAGTGGGGTGAGTGTCTGGAACTGCCAGGCGTCGCGGGTTTGGAGGGTATCGGTGATGGCACTCCAGATGCCAGTGCGTTGTTTGTCATCTTTGGCGGCGGCGAGGGCTTGCCGCAGCAATTGGAGCGAGCGGACGTGGTCGCGGTAACTCACGTTCAGAGCTGCTCCTGCGGAAACTTCGGGCTCGACCCCGGGCATCATGCGCCCACGGGATTGCCCACGGGCGTCGCGTTCGAAATCACCGCCGATCAGGCGGCCCCAGTGTGGCGCGCGTTGATAGCTTCTGGCGGCCGTTTCGAGCAGGATGGCGTTGTTCAGGTGGGTTGAAATCGCCTGCTCGATCAAGCTGTCGAATTCCTTCCAAGCGTTTAGCGCCTGCAGCGCATTGACCACCACTGCCAGATCCTTGCCGGACTCCTCGTCGGAGACCGGCATCAATTTCTCCTTATAGAAGGTGACCAAATCCCGGTGTAAGCCGCGTTTGATGAGTTTTTCGCGTTCCTCGCGGAGGGCGGTCGGGTCTTGAGCCATCACGCTCAGGGAGAATATCGCGTTGACGAGGAAAATCCAAAACAAAGCTTTCATAACAAGAACTATGACACGCGAAACCTGAATTCCTTGGAAGAATTTTCATCGATGGTCCGATGGATGCCACTGCCTAGGCATCAAGAATCGCCCTGCTACCTGGGAGCGAGGTTTAAAATCTTTGAATTTCGTCAACCATCGCGTGACCTCGATCAAACTCGCACCCGCAAATTCCTTAGACTCCAAAGGACCCCCGCCGCAGGCGCGCCACTGCCCCGCATTCGCCGTGCTCCGTCCTTTCGCTTCGCCGAAAATCGCTCCCGCGCCGCCGCAAACGCCTCGTTCACAAATTCCTTGCTCCCGATCACCGCGCCGTCCGTGAAATACCTCACCCGGCAACGCAGCATCGCCGCCATCCCCAAATCCGGCAGCACCGTCCCGTTCGCCGCCGCCTCCAGCGCCTCCGCCGTATTCAGCTGCGGCCGCGCCACGCCCTTCTCCACCTCCGCCCGACCACTCTTGCGGCCCAACGCCAACCCCATCGTCCGCCGATAAATCCGCGACACCTCCTTCCACCGCTCCGCCTCAAAACCCGCGCCTTGATGGCTCATACACGCCCGAACCAGCCCTTCCCGCGCCTTCTTGCCATTCCCCTTGGTCCCGCCGCCCACCGCCTCGCCGTAGCTGCTCCAACGATACTCCGCCGGATCTGCCACCATCCCCGCCCGCACCGGATTGAGATCGATGTAAGCCGCCATCGTCCGCGCCGCGATCCCGCTTTCCACGATCACGCTCTTGTAACGCTCCTCCCACAAAGTCCCGCTGCGCTGGTGCGTCCGGTTGAACCAGCGCGTGAAACACTGCAGCAGCGTCTTCATGAACTCGCTCAGATGGTGCATCCGATAGGTGTAGCGCGCATGAATCCCCGCCACCCCGGCCTCATCCCCCGCTGCCCGCGCCTCCGCGATCTC
>JBIPND010000675.1:0-2723 GCA_044374015.1 Luteolibacter sp.
ATTTGAAGTCGCTGTTGACGGTTTCAAAAATCGACGGCAGCGCGTCTTCGATGACCAGATAGCGGGTGTCGTCCTTGGGCAGGGTAACCCGGAGTGAGACGCGGATCAGGTCGCCGACTTTCGGCTGGTTGAGGAATTCGGAGGTGCCGTCCGGATTCATGCGTTCGTAGATGCGGTCCACGGAGAGGCCGTTGGTGGCGACCGGTTGCATCGGCGCAAGCTTGGGTTTGGCGGCAACTTTGAGGCGGACGTAGGCGGCGAGGTTGGATGTTAGGTCGAGCTTGAGATCGGGCGAGAGCCGGAACGAGCGGGTGGCGGTGGGTTGCTCGGAGCTGAGGTTGATGGTTTCGACGCCGTCGCGGGTTTCCAGGTTGATGGCCAGTGATTCGTCGGTGGGATCCTGGCTGTCCGCATAAGTGGCCATGGCGAGCAGGCTCCAGCCGTTGACCCAGGTGGTGCGCCAGTGGCCGTAGGGACTGCGGTCGTTGAGCATCCGGTCGAGGGCGCGGGTGGCGGCGGTGCCGGTGGGATCGGCGGCGGTCCAGGCGATCATCTGATAGGCCTGATCGGGCGTCCAGGGCATCCATTCGTCGTTCTTGAGTTTGAAGGGGACTTTGGAATAGAGGAGGTCGCGGGCGGCGGCCTGGTTGGCATCGTTTTCGAGTTCGCCGGTGCACATGGCGGTGGCGAGCAGGGCGCGGGCATTCGGGGTGAGGTCGGCGGGGCGGTCGCGGAGCAGGTTGATGTAGGCGGGCTGCGCGGAGCCGGAAAGTGAGAGCACGAAGAGCGTGCGGGCGTGCATTTCGAGGGCGGTGGCGGATGTTTCCTCAGCGATTCCGCGCAGGCTTTGGATGAGGTGGTTTTTGAGCGAGTCGATCGCGGAGGGTGGCACGTTCGCGCCGTTTTCCGCGGCCATGATCAGGGCCATGCCGGCGTAGGAGGTGGTCCACGAGACCGTTTCGGTGTTGCCGGGCCAGTAGCTGAACGAGCCGTCGGGCAGCTGCATCGAGAGCAACCGGTCGGCCCCGCCTTGGATCGCATCCTGGACTTTGGCGTCCGGGATTTTCGCGAACGCGGGAACCACCGGCTTCAGCGGGCCGATGGCGAGCCACGGGATGAGCGCTGAGGTGGTTTGCTCGACGCAGCCGTGGGGATAACTTAGCAGGAAATCAATCGAGCCACCGGCTTCGATGAGCGGCGAGCGGGCGAACTCCAGATCCACGGTGCCGCTGCCGTCCAGCAGCAGCGCGTCGATCGAATCGCGCATGTTTTGTTTCGCGCCGGGGGTTTCCAGTTTTACGAGCTTCGACTGGCGCAGCAGCGGCATCGGATAGTGGACCTGGAAGCGGGTCTCGACGGCATCGGAGAGGCGGCGGGTGAGTTGGGGCGTTAGGTTGCCGTTGGCGATGGAGACGGGGGTGGCTTTCCAGGTGAGCACGGCTTCGCCGGTGGTTTCCGCGAGAGTCGGGAAGACGACGGTGGTGGATTTCCCGGGATCGAGGGTGACGGTCTGGCGGGTGGGGCCTTGTGGGGTGGCGGCTGGGGTTTCCGGGCCGGTTTGGGTGCTGAAGGAAATTTCCCAAGTGCCGGTGAATTCCGAGGCGTTCTGGACGAGGACCTGGGAATCGAAGGTGTCGCTCTGGTTGGCGAAGCGCGGGGTTTTTGGTTCGAGCATCAGGTCTTTTTTGACGGTGATGGCGGACTCGTGGTGGCCGAAACGTGCGGCTTCGTGGTGGGCGACGGCGATGACCCGGTAGCGTGTTAGAGTGTCAGGCACGGTGAAGCTGTGGCTGAATTTACCGGCGGCATCGGTGATGAGCGCAGGGGCCCAGGTGGCGCAGGGGTCGAAATTCTTGCGGAGCAGGTCCACGATTTTTTCCATCTCGCCACCACCACCGCCGATGAAGAAGCCCTTGTTGAAGAAGTTTTGGGATTCGGGGTCTTCGGAGATGAAGGTTTCAAACGAGCTGCCGCTTTCGACATCGAGCATGCGGGGCTTGTAGAAATAATCCATCGGCCGCGGCGTTTCGTAGCCCATGACGGCGAGCGTGCCTTCGTCTTCGGCGTAAAGGGTGACTTCGGCATTGGCGGCGGGGCTGCCGTCGGCGAGTTTGATAGATCCTGTTAGCGTGACTTCGTCGCCGGGGCGGTAGGTGCTATCGGCGGAGGCGGATAGATCGATGGCAAGGGTGTCGCGGAGGTTTTCCACGATCAGTTCGCAATAGCCGAGGCGGAGTTGCGGTTCCTTGTGTTCGCGGGCGGAGTCTTTGGCGCCTTTGACGATCAGGACGGAAACAAAGGCGTTCGGCGCGTCATCGGCGTTGAGCGGGATTTCGATGACGGGGTTGTCGGCCTTGAGCTGGACTTGGAAGGAGCGCAGAACTTTTTCGCGTTCGATGGTGACGAGGGCGGTGCCTTCGATGGGAGAGAGGACGAGCACGCGCGCGGTTTCGCCGGGTTGGTAGGATTTTTTCTCGGCGACGAGTTTGACGCGCAGTCCGTCTTCGTAGAGCCACGGGTAATCGTTGGTGCCGTAGGCGTTGAAATAAGTGACGGTGGCGAAGGCGCGGCCCTCGGGATCGTTGCCGCGGAGCGTGAGATAGTGACGGCCGGTGGACTTGGGGGTGACGATGAAATCGGTGCCTTGGCCGGCGGAAGCGGTGGGTTCGATGGTGATTTCCGAGGTGCTGACGGTTTCCACGGTGACGTCGTTGCGGGTGGTG
>JBIPND010000064.1:0-9364 GCA_044374015.1 Luteolibacter sp.
GAAGAGAGACCGATGTTGCAAACGTTGTGGAAACCGAGGAGTGCGCACATGATGTCGAAGAAGACCGACTTCCCGTTGTGGCCGTCGCCGAAGAGGACGAGGACCTTTTCGAGTTTCAACTCACGGAGGAAAATCCATCCGATGAACTCGGCGAGCACGGCCTGTGAGGAGGGGTCCGGCAGCACGCGTGCGATGTATTGATCAAACAGGGGGCACTGCGCGGACTCATCGAATCCGAACGGAAGCTGGTAGGTCAGGCGGTCGGCCTTGTCGAAGCCGCGCAGACCTTCGCCGGAGCCGTCGATTTCCAAAGTGCCATTGAGAAAATTGATCAACACAGAACCCGGAGGGCGATCGGCGACTTCCTCCACGAGGGTGGCGAAGCTTTGCTTCAGCAGCTTTTCGCGGAAGGCAAAATACCGTGAGGTGGCGACATGGTATCCTAAATTTTCGGCGAACCTGCCCAGCATGGCTTCGAAGGCCTTTTCATCGACTTGATGCCAGTGGGTGCCGCCGTATAGGTGGGGCGCGCCGTTCATGATGAGGGCTCCAAACCCTGATTCGATGAGGTAGTGCTCGAAGTATGCGACGATGAGAACGATGATTTCAGCCTGGGTCTGGTCCCGGGGTTCATCCTTCGAATCGGTCGTCGGCAGGCCGAGGATTTCATGTGCAAGTTCAAGCAGGTCTCGCGCGTCAACGTTGGCAATCGCGGAGCGGACGGCGTGGAGTGGGTTGCCGGACTCGCCGAAATTAGGCATCCCCTCGTCGGCGACTTCGTTCGTGTCGATTTGGTATTCGTGATCCGTCAGCGGTGGGTTGATGGTGGTTCCGCAGGTTGCCTGTGGCGATCCGCCAGCTCCCGCCAAGATCGTCTCAATGGAGACCGGCTGAGGAGCAGGATGTTCTGAGATAGTGTTCGACATGGCCTGCTGTTTGTTAGTCGAGGAGGTTGTCGAGTTCGCTGCGGCGGAAACGGTATTCGCCGGTGGGCGTACGCTTCGGCTTCAGGCGACCGGCTTTGATCCAGCGCCGGATGGTGGGAGTCGAGATGCCGAGATGCCGACAGGCGGAGGCGGTGTTTACCCAGGGCTCGGAATCCGGGCTGGGCGGGGTGGTGTTGGCTTTGATGTTCATTTGTGATCAGCCGCGGTTACTTGCGGTTGATCGGACGATGATTGAGCCTGCACGATGGTTGGCGGGCGTGCTTCCCCGAAGCACGATGGTCTTGGAAGAGCCGCGGAACTCGCCACGATGGTCCCGGTGCTGGATTCCCGCATCAGACGCGAGTTGCGCGATGGTTCCTGGCCGAAAAATCAATCGGCACGATGCTTTTTCAGCCCGCTAGTGGGCCGCACGATCCTCAAGCCTTGCGGCCGCTCCTGAATGAGCGACGCAAGGTGATTTTCTCGATCGGCTGCTTTTTTTTCACTTCGCCCGGTGATTCCTTCACTGGCTTGGATTTGAATGCCGAAACTTTCACGGGGCTCTCTGAAGAAGGAATGGCCAAGGCCTTGAAGCCCAAGGTCATCCTGAGAATATTGAGACACTCGATTGCGGTTTGCTCGGACAGGGCTTTGTAGGAACGAGTGTATTTCTTAGTCGGCTTCTCGCGCTGGCCCTGTGAAACCTCAACCGTGATTTCCTCATCTTGCGCCTCTTTGGCTAAATTCGCGTTGATTTCCTTCAGTCCCCGGAGGATTTCGACGCCCACTGAAGGGGCGATTTTATTGGAGACCGCATGTTGGCAAAGGGCACCAAGAAAGGAAATGACCTTCTCAATGGTTCTCCCGTCAGCAAGGCCTGGCGGCTTGGTATGAAGCAGTACTGTTTTGTAATCGTTGACCCGTTCGACGAGGAGTTTGGCTGATTGAGGCGGCTTTGAATTGGTGTGGGTTCCCAGGTAATCCGCGAATGCTTGGGTGTGGCGGATCCATTTCGGGCGGTCACGATCTTGAGTGCCTTCTTTCATCTTCCTGCGGCCCTCCTTTTGCGCGGATGTCACACGCGCGCGCTCATCCATGTATTGGGTAGCGTGTTCTTCCCAGAACGGGCTGAAGTTTTCGGCGAGCCACGCGAGGCGATCCTCGGTATCGACGGGTTTCGGCTTGTTCCAGTAAGTGGTGAAGTTTCTGGTGGCTTCGGATTTTACAATATCAGGGACCGAGGACGCTGGAGAAAACTGCTCGCGGAAGTGCCTGGACTTTTCAATGGAGTCCACCGCTGCTTTGATCTCTTTGTAGTTCCTCTCCAGTTGAGCCTTGGTCTGACTGTTGCCACTCATTGCTGCTAATTGCTCGGCTGTGAGGTCGAGCAACATCGGGGAGAAAAGCTTTTTAAATTCCGAGTGCGAGCGTTGTTGGTCGGGTGTGCGGACTGGGAACACTCGGAGAAAGTCCATAAACACACACTGGAGCGCATCGTGCGGAAAGTGGTAGGGAACTGGGCTGACGTAACGCAAAGCCTCGTCGAGGGAGCAGGGGAGAGATGGGCGATCCTGCCCTGAGCGCTCGCCAGCACTATCGAGGATCTGCCGGTAATTTTTCAGGATGAAGACGTCCTCGATGTTTTCGTGGGAGGGCTTGGAGGACTCCATCTCCCGGATTCGATGTAGAAGCGGTCCCGCCACCGGATCATGGCGCAATGGATTTTTGGTGGTGCCAGGATAGATGAGAATCGCATCGAGGACGCCGAGCCGTTCCGCTAGCTCGTAGAGGGTCGGAAGATTCATGGCATTTACCATATTTTCCCGTGCCTGTTTCAAAAATTTCTCCGCTTGCGACCGGAGTTGCGACGCGTGCTGAACCGCAACGTAGGCATTGGACATGTCCGTTTTTTTAGAGACCACTGCGGCGAGATGGGCGATTTCATCGGCACTTTTATGGTCGAAATATTCGCGAATTGCAACGGGGTTAACGCCCGTTTCCGTGAGCCGGCGGTAGTCTTGTGCCGAGAATGAGGTCGAATCTGGATTCGGAACAAGGGGCGGGGCATCTGTTGACTTTTCGTTTTTATCAGATGGTTCCGATGGGGCGGGGCACCCGGAAGGGCCGGAGTCCGCCGCGAGTCGCACCAGCACGGCACTTAGGTGAATGTGGATTTGGGGATCCTGATCTTTTGAATCATTCATTGGGCTGATGCGTGTGGGAGATCAGAATATTTCGGTGAACGGGTAGGGCCGAAATCCTGAGGGATTCTTCGATAAATGTGCTCTGATCCGGGGATTCTTGCTGATAAAAGGGACTCGATCAATCCCTACGAGAGTCATCGACGATCATTTATTCCCACGAGCATCTTGGAGTGTAGGGCCGCCTCATGAAGAGGTGGTATCGAGGCCCGTCCGGCGCGGCTCAGGGCTTCCATCAGGTGGACGGGTTTGTCATCCTTCGGATTGCGATTTCGAATTTGCCGCACTTGCCTCAGACTTGGTCAATTCCTCGTCCGTCACTGGCGTTGGATTTCCCAACAACCCGGCGAAGGTCTTGGGGGTCACAATTTTCTTTTTGTCGGCGTAGATGGAGGAGGTGATGCGGATATCCGAATGACGCAGGTAACGGCTTGCTTCGAAGATCCCGTGCTCGCTGGCAATGATGCTGCCAATCTCCTTGCGCAGCGTGTGAAGTGGCTTCGATGATTCGACTCCCTGGTCTCGCAACCAAATGAGGACTTTTTTGAAGACCGGATCGCAGCGGTAACCTCTGGTTTTTTGAGTTTTGGTGGGTTTCTTGGTAATTTGCCGTTTCTTCGGCGGCGCGATGACAAAAGTGGCGGTAGCCGCCAGAGCACGATAGCCGCGGAACAAAGCGAGTGTTTCCGCGTCGAGGTCGATCACGCCAGCGCTATCCTCGCTCTTGAGCTCGTGATATTCGGAGGATTCAATCCGTAACCTGGAACCAGAGAAGTCGAACGCCCGCCAGAGGAGGTTGTCGATCTCGGAACGCCGCAGTCCGCAAACCAGAGCGAGGATGATCACTTTGAACGCTTCCGGATCCTTTTCCCCCAACTCTTCCTTGGCGAGGGCCAGGATGGCAAATGGGTCCATCTTGGAGACGTAGCGCATTGAGGGAGCTTTCTCTAAGGTCACGCCGTCAAATGGAAGAGGGCGGGGGATCGGGAGGGATTGCTCGATAAAAGGCAGGATTTTCTTGCCGAAGAGTGCCTTGGAATTGCGGATCAAGCTATTGATCGTGACGACGGCGCGTCGTTTCATCAGCGGATCAGATTCAGCCTCTCGTAGGCGATTGTTTTTCCACGCGACGACATCGGCCGGTGTGAGGGATTCCAGTTTGATGGCGTCGATCTTCGCCCGCCATTCCAATGCACCTCCTCCGTGGTGGTCATGTTTGCGGTCATTGGCGATCCCTTTGATTTCGGAAACGATCCGGCGGAACGCCTTGGTGTAGGCATCCAGGCTTTGACGGCGAGCGGACGAAAGGTGGCACGCGGTTTCGATGAGGTTGCCGACGGTGACGGCGTTCTCATCATTCCCGGTGAGCTTGGGCTTGTATCGCTCAAGGGCCGCATTCCATCCGCTTGCCTGAATTCCTGGTACCGGGCAATCGGCCTTCAGTGGGGTTGAAGCGGTAGCCTTGAACCATTTTTCCTGCGCAACTTCCCTCCCGTCGCTGACTCCCATTAGGGAGCGTGGCGGCGCGCACGACGCCGCGGCTTCGGGTTGGAGCGGACTGCGGGCATTGCTCGCGCATTTGACCGGCCAGCGCCGTGAGAAACTCCGCCTGCTCCGCGGCCGGCACGGATCCGATCACCGCCCACTCGAACTCCGCGCTGCGGGTTCCGTCGGTTTCCTCCACCAGTCGCCGGAACGCCGCTCCGACGAGGCGCTCGCGCGGAAGTTCCCGCACCGCGACGAAACCGTGGGCCGGGCCGTCGCCAGGGCGCGCCGGTCCCGCCATACACAAGGCGGTGACACCACCGCCATCGAAGGAGATGGTTGCGTAATTTTGATGGTGATTCAATGCTGCCCCGTGAATCGGCCTGCCATTCTTCAAATACTGCCCGTAGCCATAACTATTGAAGACCGCGTGATCCTTACCCACCGTTCCGTTCGTGAGGTAACCGGAGGAAGCGGAGAAGGCGACCCAGGCACTCTGGCTGTCATTCGCCAGATACCGGTTTAGCGGCACCTCTTCGTAGCCCATGTTCGCGACATCCAGACCCGCCGGAGTCGGCGTGGACGATGCCGAACTCTGCGAACCGGCTCCATAAAAAGTCACGACGGTCGCGGCATCCGCATTGCCCGCAAGGCATCCGGCACCCAGGCTCACTGAAAGATAATTACCGATTCGATTTAACACAGGTTTCTGGAATTTCATATTTTCAAGGGACTTTCTGGACCCTGTTGGACATCAACTGATCGGTCAAAGGAAAATCTCAGAAACCCTGATTGTTGACCCGAGCCGACAATCGACCGCTCCTTACCTGTCACTTCGCCCTCCTCACGGGCTGTTTAAGAGATGGCTTGGTGGCCGCGCGCATGGGGATTTTTCCTGGAAAATTCTGAAAGATGGTGCCCATTCCAACCGCTCACGCGGACGGAGGTTTTGCCACCTCAAAACTCATCTGCTTGGCAAGCAGGTCGTTCTCGATTTCGCCGATCCATGCGGCATCCTCGCCGCGCGCGCTGCGGGATTCGCGGATCAGCCGGAGATTGCGGGCGGTGGTTTCCGGTTGGAACGCCTCGCGCACCAGTCCAAGCGCGGTAGCGCAGGAATCTTCCGCTTCATCGACGTTGCGGGCAAGGGCCGCCAGTTCTAACAATGTCGCGTGGTCCCAGTAGTCGCCATTGGCCTTGGCGCGCATCAGCGCGGCATAGCGCACCACCGGCAGGATGTCCGCCTGCGCCGGATTCGGCTTGTCCTCCAATTCCATCAACGTCACCGCGTTGATCCCAGGGTAGGGGTCGCGCCAGTCGGCTTCGAAGCCGGAGGTGTAGGCATCAATGGCGCGCTTCAGGTAGCCGCGGGCCTCCATTCGGCGTCCTGATTTGAGCGCTTCCTCCCAACGGTCCTTGTAAACACGGCCCAGCAGGCCGTTGGTTTCGCTGCTTGCTCCGAATTTTTCAATCGTCTGCCGAAGAATGCTCTCGGCTTTTTCGGAATGTCCAAGCCGGTTATGGGCGAACGCGAGCTGCTCCTGCACCATCCGCGTGTGCTGCAAGGCCCGCGACATACGGCCGTAGCAGTCAATCATTTCCAGGTAGGACTTCACCGCCCTGAAAGACAAGAAAAGATCTACCACGATCCCGGCTTCGACGTTCTGGAGATTGGGTAGATCCTCCGCAATTCCGCGAACGGCATCGGCTCCCGATTTCCGCGCCACTGCCAGGCGTTGTTTGAAATCCCGTGATTGATCGAGCCTGCCCCGGAAGAGGTCGCTCTTCCTGTGGTCGATTTCCGTGCGCGGCATGTCTTCGATCAGATTGAAAAGCGGGCTGTCGTCGTGCGGATCCTCGTCGGCATGCCGCAGGCGTTTGATGACCGCCTGGATATCCGCCTCGACATTAATCGGCTTGCCGGAGGCATCGAGGCGGTAGGGACAGCCACGGAGCAGCGCGATATCAAAGGGCAGCGTGGTTCCTTCCGCAAACAGGATCACCGTGCTGCGCGGGCGGATGGCATGGCGGATGCCGAGCTCGTAATAGACATTCGGATTGGCCCCGGTCACGTCCGCGACGGCGAATTCGCACAACATCAGCCGCTCATACATCGGCTTGTGGATCGTGCCGCCGACCTGCTCCTCGTCCGCGCGGAGGGGTTCGAGCCCCGCAGCAGTAACCGCCGGGGAGATGATTTGCTGATAGACCGCATCGAAGTCGATGATCTTACCGGTGCCATCCTGTTTGCGGCCGAATGGCATGAGAACGAAGCAGAGGGGTTTCATAGGTATTTATTGGAACAGGGAACTGCGGAGCATGGGCTTGGAACACATGAATTGGAGCTAGGTTAACGATTACGGAGACAATTTGAGAGTTGGGAGAAGCAAAGTCGCTTCTGCTGTTAACGACTGCTGTCTTGGTCTTTGAGCGCCTCGGATGCCCACTGTCGTAGGAGTTGTGACCTGGAATTGCCAGGATCAAGCTGCAGCGCCTTGTTTGAAACTTGAAGAGCCTGCGAAGGGCACTCCAGCTGACGGAGGGCCTCTCCCGCTTTCGCTAAAATACGCGAGTCATCTGGAAGTCGCTTCACACCGTAGTTGATTAAAAAGCGCCGGCGTATTTTATCGTCCTCGATCATTGCTTGGCCGAAATGAATCAACGCATGCCCCGGGTCAAGTTTGGATAAATTCCTCACCGCCACTTTCGATCTCATGCTGGCCCAGTCTTCTGGTCGTGAGAAAATCCAATCCAGTTTGAATTCAATGTAGGCAGCGATGGTGAAGTTTGAAGTTGGAGAAATACAGCGATGCCGGGGGGCGCCAAGAGTCCATTTGATAAGCCTACTCGCTTCCGAGTCTCTGTCTTCGGACTTGGCAATTGCGTCTTTTGTTACCAACCGTTGTTTCATCGAAATATTGCAAATCCGCCCGTCAAGGGCAACAGTTCGCCCTCCAATAGCGCCCAGCAATTGTGGCAGGTCTGGGAGATCAAGTTGGCCGCCGATGGTCCAGAGACTGGCGGTTTCGGTATCGCTGGTTATCAAGAGGTGGGTCCCATCCGGGTTGAAGGAGACTTTACCGACCATGCCGTCGTGGTACATACTAGCGCTTAATGGCATCCCGGTTGCGGTGTCCCACAACCGCACCATACCGTCTTGGCTCGCGCTGAAAGCGCATGTGCCGTCCGGACTGAAACCGACACTCGTAACCTCATCCTGATGTTGTAGAGGTTCACCAATTGGCGTCCCTGTGGTGGTATTCCAAATTCGCGCGGTGCAGGATTCAGTACCCGTCACGACTCGTGCGCCGTCAGGGCTGAAGGCGGCACAGGTGACATTGCCGTCTCTTCGGAATGTTCCCTCGTGTTGAAGGGGTTCACAAACAGGAAGTTGAGTGACGGCGTCCCAGACCTGCGCGGTTTGGTCGTCACCTGCGGTCACGATCCGCGTCCCATCAGGGCTGAACATGGCGAAGTTGATAGTTCCTTCATGGCGAAGCGGTTGACCAATCGGCTTCCCAGTCGCGGCATCCCAGAGCCGCGCCATATTATCGTCACTCGTTGTTAGGACCTGTCTGCAGTTGGGACTAAAGATTGCGCTGGTGATTTTTTCATTGGACCCGAACGTTGCTCCGACGGAAGTCCCGGTTGTTGCATCCCAGATCCTGACGATTCCTCCTTCGGTTACAGTGACAAAGAGCCGCCCGTTCAGACTGAAATTAGCGTTCGTGATCGCATTCTCGTGGCAGAGCGGTTCACTGATGGGCATTCTTTCGACCGGATCCCAAAGTCTGGCGTTGTGATCAGAATCAATCGTCAAGATACGTGAGCCAGTTGGACTAAAGGTGACGCTCTTGACACTTGCCGGGTGGGGAAATGGTTCGCCACGTGGTTCCCTGCTGTTCAGATCCCATAGCCGCACGGTTTTATCGCCGCTTAATGTAACGATAAGGGTTCCATTCGGACTGCATGCAGCGCTTGTGACGGCTTCTTCGTGCTGAATGACTCCCCGAAGCCCGCCGCTCACTGTATCCCAAATCCGCACGGTCTTGTCCTCACTTGAACTGATAATCATTGTCGCATCAGGACTGAAACTAGCACTGTAAACTGGAGCGTCGTGCAACAAAGGCAGGCAGGCGACCGATCCAATCACCGTGCTCCATACCCGAGCGGATTGATCGGCTCCCCCGGTGACCAGGCGCATTCCGTCCGGGCTGAAAACCGCGAAGAAGACTCTGTTATCGTGTTGGAATGGTTCTCCAAGGGGCTCTCCGGTGAGGGCGTCCCACAATTGAGCCGTCCCAGCGAAACTGCTGGTGGCCACTCGAGTCCCGTCGGGGCTAAAAGCGGCATTCCAAACGGCGTCTTGATGCGCTAGGGGGCGCAAAGTAGGTCCCCGGTGGTCGAGCTCCAGATTCGAGCGGACTTGTCATTGCTGGTGGAAATAATGCGGGTTCCTTCCGGGCTAAACGCAATGCTGGTAATGTATTCCGTGTGCCGGAGAGGGACGCCCACAGGCTCGCATGTAATTGCGTTCCATAAATGTATACTATGATCGCCACAGCTCGTGGCGAGGAGCCGCCCGCCAGGGCTAAATGCAGCGTCGATGATGTCCGAATCGTGCCGGATGGGCACACCCTGACGCGCCCCGGTCGCTGTATCGAGCAATTGGGCTGTGCGGTCCTTGCTAACAATAACCACAAGGGTCCCGTCGCGACTAAATACCGCGCATTCAATCCAGTCGGTAGTTTG